>NZ_JAQGFU010000100.1:0-16410 GCF_030078455.1 Klebsiella sp. Ech2A
GCGGGGTGCCGACGGGGGGCCCCGATAGCTGGCGGCACTATATTCTGCCCTCCGTGACCCTCGGTGCGGCGGTTGCGGCGGTGATGGCGCGCTTCACCCGCGCCTCTTTCGTCGATGTGCTGCACGAAGACTATATGCGCACCGCGCGGGCGAAAGGGGTCAGCGAGACGCTGGTGGTGCTTAAGCACGGCCTGCGCAATGCGATGATCCCGGTGGTGACGATGATGGGACTGCAGTTTGGCTTCCTGCTCGGCGGCTCGATCGTGGTGGAGAAAGTCTTCAACTGGCCGGGGCTTGGCCGGCTGCTGGTGGATTCGGTCGAGATGCGCGACTATCCGGTGATTCAGGCGGAAGTCCTGCTGTTTTCGCTGGAATTTATTCTTATCAATTTAGTGGTGGACGTGCTGTACGCCGCCATTAACCCGGCTATCAGGTACAAGTAAGGTGCGATTGCTCAACTGGAGAAGGCAGGCGGTTATCAACGCCATGCCGGGGATCAAACCCGGTCAGATACGTACGCCGTGGCACGAGTTCTGGCGGCGCTTTCGCCGTCAGCCGGTGGCGATGGGCGCCGGCGTGTTTGTGCTGCTGCTGATCGCGGTAGCCGTCGTGGCGCCGTGGGTAGCGCCATTCGATGCGGAAAACTACTTTGACTACGATCGCCTCAACGACGGCCCGTCGGCGCTGCACTGGTTCGGCGTCGATTCGCTGGGCCGGGATATCTTTAGCCGGGTGCTGGTCGGGGCGCAGATTTCGCTGGCGGCGGGGGTGCTGGCGGTGCTGATCGGCGCGGCAATCGGCACCGTGCTCGGGCTGCTGGCCGGCTACTATGAAGGCTGGTGGGACCGGATAATAATGCGCATCTGCGACGTGCTGTTTGCGTTCCCGGGGATCCTGCTGGCGATCGCCGTGGTGGCGGTCATGGGGAGCGGGATGTCGAACGTGATCATCGCGGTGGCAATCTTCTCCATTCCGGCGTTTGCTCGCCTGGTACGCGGCAATACGCTGGTGCTCAAGCAGCAGACCTTTATCGAGTCGGCGCGCAGCATCGGCGCCAGCGACGCGACGATCCTCTTTAGCCATATTCTTCCCGGCACGGTGTCGTCAATTGTGGTCTATTTCACCATGCGGATCGGGGTGTCGATCATCTCCGCCGCCAGCCTCTCATTCCTCGGCCTCGGCGCGCAGCCGCCGACCCCGGAGTGGGGAGCGATGCTCAACGAAGCGCGAGCGGACATGGTGATGGCGCCGCACGTGGCGCTGTTCCCGGCGATCGCTATTTTTCTGACGGTGCTGGCGTTTAACCTGCTGGGGGACGGCCTGCGCGATGCGCTGGATCCGAAGATAAAGGGGTAGGGTGGGGGAGTTTTCCCGGCCGGGCTACTCTCATATGTAGTCCGGCCGAACCGCGTAAAACCGGGTCAGCGCATAACGTGTTCCCGACGCTCAACAAACCGTAACTCAGGCAGTGAATGCCGTGGCTCGCTCTTTTTCTGCATTGCGTTCAGTACGGCAAGAGCAAGCTCGCTGCCGAGCTGCTGGTAGGGAATTTCAAAACCAGTGGGTTTGGTGGGTAAAAAAGAGGACATATCGCTGCTGAATACGCCGGCAAAAAAAGCAAGATCCCAGCCATGTTGCTGTGAGTAAGCGCTGGCGCCTAATAGCTGCAGGTCACTTAGGAAAACGACATAATCCGGAGGCGCGGTCAGGGTGTGAAAATATTGTAGCGCCTCATAACCTGATGCTTCGCTAATTTCACCGTAGTAGACGTAGTTGTCGTTGACTGGAATATCGTGCAGGCTTAGCGCATCGCGCCACGCGCGGGCAAATATATCCCCCTGAGCGCTTTGTCTGCCAAGAGTGACCAGAGCGAAATTTTTGTAGCCGGCTCGTTTCCCGCGCTCAATAGCCACTTTTGCGACATAAGCAAAATCAAGGTCGACCCAGTTAAATTCACCTTGCAGAGTATGGCTTCGTCCTAGCGTGGCAAAAGGGAAGGCGTGCTGATCGAGGTATTCAATTCTTGGGTCGTGAAGGGTGGTATTGGTCAGGATGACCGCATCCGCTTTTCGCTGTTCGATAATTTTCTGTAGCCAGAGCCGTTCATCTTCATCATCAAGCGCCAGGTGCAGGATGGTATCAATATCTTGCTGGCGAAGCTGGGCTTGCAGTCCGGCAGCGACGCGCATGAAGAAGGAGGCGGTATAAAAATTATCGCCATCTCCCGAAGGCAGCAGCAACGCGACGGTATTGACCTTGCCTTTCCGTAAGTTACGTCCTGCGGCATTGGGCAGATAGCCATAAAGCGTTGCCGCTTCACGCACTCTTTGCTGGGTGGCTGCACTGACTTCAGGATGATTGTTTAGCGCACGAGAAACGGTAGCGATAGAAAGATTCAATTTTTTCGCTAATGCCTTGATATTCATTAATTTCCTTTCTATTGCATATGGACGATATCGCTGAATTTATATCGCGGACTGTTCAATTTATCTCTCTGGGACATTATCCACAATAATATATCATGATAACGATAAACGCGTTTAAAAATAAATCGCGGATCACAAAAGCGTTTATTTGTATTTAAGTTGATAGTTTTCATCATTGACATGTTGTGGAATATTGACCAGGATCGGAAACGTTTCCGGAATCATGCTTGATATTTTCAGAGGTGAACATGAATACGTTGAAGATCAAAGGTAATATATTATATTGGACCTGGAATGGGCAGTATTTGAAAATAATTCCATGGGGTGAGAATAGCCTTAGGGTTATTTCTGGATGGCAACCTGACGACGTCATTACAACGGATTATGCGTTGCAGGATGCGCCAGAATTTGTACCTGATTTTTATCAGGGGGAAGATGAAATAACGATTACCAATGGGAACATCCGGGCACGAGTGGATATACAAGGACGAATAACATTTTTTAATCATAAAGGGGAATGCCTGCTGGAGGAACTCTGGCGGCAGCGTGACAATGGCGAGCATTTTTGGGATATAGGAACACAGCCGCAAAAGAAAATTAGTGCGCTGAAAATATCGGCCAGAGAGTGTAAGCCGCTGGCAGGGAATGCATTTGAAGTTAATGTCAGATTTGAAAGCAACCCGGATGAAAAAATATGTGGAATGGGTCAGTATCAGCACTCCTTTATCAATTTAAAAGGGTGTGCCATTGAGCTGGCGCAGCGTAATTCACAAGCCAGCGTACCGTTCATGGTATCGAGTTTAGGTTATGGATTTTTATGGAATAATCCTGCCATTGGTGACGCTATATTTGCGAATAACGAAACCCGCTGGCATGCGCAAGCCGCGGCGCGTATTGACTACTGGATTACGGCTGGCGATACGCCGGGGGAGATTGTTCGTCAGTATGCCGCCGTCACAGGGAAACCGCCGTTAATGCCCGAGTTTGCACTAGGCTTATGGCAATCAAAACTGCGCTATCGTACGCAGGAAGAGTTGCTGACCGTCGCCCGACGGTACCGGGACGAAGGGATCCCATTAGCGGTGATTGTCGCCGACTTCTTCCATTGGCCGGTTCAAGGTGACTGGCGATTTGATGAGCGTGAATGGCCCGACCCGGCTGCAATGACCGACGAGCTCCGCGAGATGGGAACCGAGCTGATGGTATCCGTTTGGCCAACGGTTGATGTACGCAGTGAAAATTATGCGCAGATGAATGAACGCGGATTTTTAGTCAACACCCGTAAAGGGCTCAATATTAACTTTGATTTTCTCGGTAATACGCGCTTCTTAGACCCAACGCATCCTGACGCGCGAAAATTTGTCTGGCAGCTCTGTAAGAAAAACTATTTCGATCGAGGTGTTAATCTTTTCTGGCTTGATGAAGCTGAGCCTGAGTACGGTGTTTATGACTTTGATAACTATCGCTACCACATTGGCTCCACTCTGGAAGTGGGGAATATCTACCCACTCAACTATACCCAGACGTTTTATGAAGGATTACGCGACTCAGGTCAGCAAAATCCGGTGAATCTTGTTCGTTGTGCCTGGGCGGGAAGCCAGCGCTATGGCGCACTCGTTTGGTCTGGCGACATCCACTCTTCGTTTGAATCTATGCGCAACCAGATTTGCGCCGGACTCAGTATGGGGATGGCTGGCATTCCCTGGTGGACAACGGATATCGGTGGATTCCACGGCGGGAATGTTAACGATCCCGGATTCCATGAACTGCTGATTCGCTGGTTTCAGTGGGCGGTGTTCAGCCCGGTGCTTAGGATGCACGGTCATCGCGATCCTATTATTGAGCCAGAAATTCCGTATCGTGACGGTATTGCGCAGTGTAATAGTGGTGCCGGGAATGAGCTGTGGAGTTTCGGGGAGCCAACGTTCGAGATCCTGAAAAAATATACTGCCTTACGCGAAGCTCTACGTCCGTACCTGCGCCAACTGATGGGCCAGGCACACGAAAGCGGTGAACCGCTGATGAGACCGATGTTTTATCATTATCCGCAGCAGCAGAATAGTTGGGCCGTGACCGATCAGTATCTGTTTGGCGCAGATGTGCTGGTGGCTCCCATCGTCAATGCCGGGCAGAATTCCCGCTCGGTGTGGCTGCCGGAAAATGAGTATTGGGTCGATGCGAACAGCGGGGAACGTTATCGCGGTGGAGTTAACGTCACCGTGGCTGCACCGCTCTCCGTACTGCCGTTATTTGTTCGGGAAGGGGCTGATGTGCTGCCGATTCTGACTTCGGATCGGGGGATGGGAAAATGAGTGATTTCCTGGATGCAGGACGTTCAGATGTCCCTCCGACGGCCCTGGCCCGCTTAACCGTCGCTGAAAAAATAAGCTATGGCTTAGGCGACGCTGGCGGAACGATCGTTACTGGGCTTATTTCCAATTTTTTGACTTTTTTCTATACAGATATTTTCGGATTGACGCCAGCGATAGTCGGCACCTTATTTGTGGTGCTACGTATTATTGATGCTATCTCCGACCCGTTGATTGGTATTGTTGCCGACCGCACGTCGACAAAAATGGGGCAATTTCGCCCCTTTATCCTGTGGACGGCGATACCGCTGGGTTTGATTGCGTTTTTAACATTCAGCGTCCCCGATTTAGCGTATCAATGGAAAATTGTTTATGCGGTACTGACCTATTTTGCGCTGTCCGTGCTTTATTCACTAAACAACGTTCCGTATTGCGCGCTGATCACCAAAATTACCGCGAATCCGCTTGAGTTAGTGTCATGTCAATCGTGGCGTTTTGCGCTCTGTGGTATTGCGGGATTTGCCGTCTCGGTCGGTTTACCCGTTATGGTGAAATACTTCGGCGGCGACAGCCAGGCGCAGGGCTATCGTTGGGGTGTGGGGATATTGGCGTTCTTTGCCGTGGTAATGTTCCTGTGCTGTTTTTATGGAGTAAAAGAGCGCGTTACCGCGCGGAGTCAGCATACTTTTAACTTAAAGGAGAGCCTTAAAAGCATCCGCCACAACGATCAGCTGCTGCTGACGTTTGTGATGTCGCTGCTTATTATTAGCATCTTTAACACCAAGGGCGGGGCGGCGATGTATTTTATCACCTATGTCCTGCATGGTGATGCGGCCTATACCTCTCTGTTTTTTGGATTGGCGACGCTGGGAGGTATTATTGGCTCAATATTGGTGCAGTATCTGACGCGAGTTTTTGAAATCCGGCGAATCTATTTTTGGGTTAACGTCGTGCTCGGCCTCGCGCATTTTGCCGTATGGTTCGTCCCCGGCGATGCGACTACGCTATGGCTAATTCTGGTTTTTCTTTGCTGTCTGGTGCTGGGCTTTATACTGCCGATGCATTTTACGCTGGTGACCTTCGCTGATGCCTATGGAGAGTGGAAATCAGGACGTCGTTCCTCGGGGATGAACTTTGCCTTTAACCTGTTTTTCGTCAAGCTTGCCTGGGCGCTAGCGGGCGTGATTATCAGCGTGACGCTGATGGCGGTGTCCTATCAGTCGGGTATGGAGAACCAGACGCCATCATCGATTGCCGGAATCACCTTGCTATCAACAATCATACCCGGCTGCCTGCATTTACTGTTGGCCACAACGGTCATTTTTTTCCGGATTGATAATCAAATGGTTGCCAGGATGGATAAGGCGGCGGGGCGTTGAGAATTCCCGGCGTCGAGCTGCGCGACGCCGGGGAAGTTAGCGGAAACTAAACCCGGTTACCCCACAGATCGTACTCGTCGGCGTGCTCAACTTTGACCCGCAGCACGTCGCCCGGTTTGACCTTCGTTTCGCCGTTCAGATACACCGCGCCGTCGATTTCCGGGGCGTCGGCCATGCTGCGGCCAATGGCGCCTTCTTCGTCAACTTCGTCGATCAGCACCATGATTTCGCGGCCAACCTTCTCCTGCAGACGTTCGGCGGAGATCTGCTGCTGCAGCTGCATAAAGCGGTTCCAGCGCTCCTCTTTCACCTCTTCTTCTACCTGATCCGCCAGCTCGTTGGCGGTTGCGCCATCGACCGGGCTGTATTTAAAGCAGCCGACGCGGTCAAGGCGGGCTTCTTTCAGGAAGTCGAGCAGCATCTGGAAATCTTCTTCCGTTTCGCCTGGGAAGCCGACGATAAAGGTCGAGCGCAGGGTCAGGTCAGGGCAGACTTCACGCCACTGCTTGATGCGCGCCAGCTGGCGATCGGCGGAGCCCGGGCGTTTCATCATCTTGAGGATCCGCGGGCTGGCGTGCTGCAGCGGGATATCGAGATACGGCAGGATTTTACCTTCCGCCATCAGCGGGATCACGTCGTCAACGTGCGGGTAGGGATAGACGTAGTGCAGGCGCACCCAGATGCCCAGCTTCGCCAGCTCTTCGCACAGGCTGACCATGCTGGTTTTTACCGGCATACCGTCGTGGAAACCGGTGCGATGCTTCACGTCAACGCCGTAGGCGGAGGTGTCCTGAGAGATAACCAGCAACTCTTTCACCCCGGCGTCGGCCAGGCGTTTGGCTTCTGACAGCACTTCGCCGATCGGACGGCTCACCAGATCGCCGCGCATGGACGGAATGATGCAGAAGGTGCAGCGGTGGTTACAGCCTTCGGAGATTTTCAGGTAAGCGTAGTGGCGCGGCGTCAGCTTAACGCCCTGTTCCGGCACCAGGCTCAGGAACGGATTGTGTTTCGGCTTCGGCGTGTAGTGGTGAACGTGCTCGAGAACCTGCTCGTAGCTGTGCGGGCCGGTGATCTCCAGCACTTTCGGGTGAACTTCGCGGATCTGGTCGACTTTTGCGCCCAGGCAGCCGGTAACGATCACCTTGCCGTTTTCTTTTAAAGCTTCGCCAATCGCTTCCAGCGACTCCTGAACGGCGCTATCGATAAAGCCGCAGGTGTTGACGATAACCATATCGGCGTTTTCGTAGGTCGGAACCACGTCATACCCTTCGGTGCGCAGTTCGGTCAGAATGCGTTCTGAGTCTACAAGGTTTTTCGGACAGCCAAGGGAGACGAAGCCGATCTTCGGCTGGTGCGTTACATTGCTCATAGATTAAAAAGTGTTCAATTATTGGAATGGTCAGGGCAGGGATTCTACAGAGGTTGGCGGGAAAATTGTACTGGTATCTCCGTTTTCGCCATCGGGCGGGCGATCTTTATCGCCGGCCGTTTCCCGGGAAGCCAGGGGCGGCTAAAGACGCGGTATAAAAAGTGATTGAGCATCGGTTTAGATGTTCTGTGCTAGCGTTATGCTTTTCTTTTCAGGTTATCCGTTTGCCGTTTTCTGAGTTTGTTCATGTTTAAAAAACGCAGTTGTATATTAGGTATTTCAATGATGGCCGCAGGGCCAGGGTATGCCGGGGAGCTTAATTTATATTCGATAAATACCGGTTCGTATGTCTATCACCTGACGGGAAATCATGGCCAGTATAACGAACATTTTAATAATCAGTTTCTGTCAGTAGAACGAAAGTTTTCGCCGGATTCCAGATATAGCGCGTTAGCCGGGACGATGAAAAATAGTTTTGACGATCGCTGCCTGTCGCTGGGTATGAGAAGAGACTGGGTTTCAGGCCAAAGCGGCTGGACGTTTAAGGGAGTATATGCCTACACCGGGGAGTTCTTTTTTAAAGCTTTCAGCCACTGCGGCGACTCGGGGGCCTACCGGACGGCGAAGAAGTTAACCGGCGTAGGCTTCTCACCCTATGTTTATCATGGCCTGCAATATAACTTTACGGATTATTTTGGCGTTGAAGGTGGAATTATTATTCCGGCGATTTTCGTTATGAGCGTTCAGTGGAGTTTCCGCTAAGCGGTATTATCCCCAGTCGCATATGATAATATTATTTCGGCTTGCGCACTGCGGCCTGTTTAGCCGTATGTCGGGTAGGTCGTCCTTTTTATTATCTAATGGGTAGCAGCTGCAAAGTAGCAAAATAGAGCAGAGTATCAGCAAAGCGCGGAGCATATATTGGTCCTGAAAGTGAGCGCCGGGCGTTGATATCTGGCGTCATCCATGACCACCGCAGAATATCCTGTGATAAGGCGGGCATGCCCGGTTATACCGATACAACAGTTCGGCAACTTACCGGCCCTGGTCGCTGCCCGAACTGCCTTTATACGTCGGGATTAAAGATTGCCGTACAGGCTAATCAGCACATTAATGTGTACGGTGAGCGCCAGCATAATCAGCATGGCGATAAGAAACACAATCCCTAATCGCAGCACCCCGATCTTTTTCTCATTGCTGCTTAAATCAGGACAATGACGGATTTTTTTCCTCTGATACAAATACATAAGGCAGAGGGCGACGTAGATAACCGGTGACAGAATATGCAGATAACTGTATGACCAAAGTAATAATTCACTGGTGCCCATCGCAATGAGCCAGACGAGGATAAATATCATGCTGCTTTCCGTAATAGACAGAAGTTTGGCGTGTTATTTTCTTTTGAAGAAAAAGTAAACTGAAAAAATGACATCGAAGAAAATCCACAGGCCGCTAAGAAACAGGATGTGCTTGAATGCGCTAATCCAGAAGGTCGTGTCGCGCATAATTCGGCTATCCGCGAAGGGAGCCGCAGAGCTAAAATAGAGCACGTAAACGCTGACGGACAGCATCAGCACGTTCATGATGATAAATAACGTAAACACGATGCTGCCAGCGCGGCTTTTCTTACTAGTCTTAAGTTTCATATTTTCTGTCGTTGTCAGTGGATGAACAGGTTAAACGTCACCGGCTGATTTTATACCGCAGGTGATATCGGCTTATGGCGTTGCTTATTTTCCTGGCGTTATTTTTCCACGCCGGCGGCGGTCTCAACCCTACAGGTCCCGCGGAAAGGCCCGTGGATTTATCTCTGAAGCCTGATGCCGGTCGCTAATTTTAGCGTGGGGTATAGCAAAAGAGCCACCATGATGCGTGATTTTCTCTGAATCCAGGGGGTGAATAAAAATAAAAATGAGTGCTGACAGCACAATTATCATCATCATTATTTTCATAAGAACGCCGGGGATAGTTTATGAGAATGCATATTCTGCGGCGCGGCGTCGGGTATGTATAGTGTAAAAATAGTTTTTCGGTTTCCGTTTGCTATCCATTTAGCATATTGTCCGAATAATGGGCGGATGTTAAATGAAAATAAATCACTATTTATATAATTGTTAGCATCGGTGCCAATGAGATATTTAAAGGCCGGCTGAATATATCCGCTGATATCGGCAGGCGCTAGCGGATGTTCGTTTATTATGTCCCCGGCCCGCTCCCTGTTTTTCGCCGGCCGCGGGGCGACCTCGCCAGCTGATGGCGCAAGGCGCCCCGGCAGACGCAGCGTTTCGACAAATTTAAACATTACCGCAACATTGTAAATGATGTTAATTAACCGGGAATTATTGACCTCGCGCATGATTTTGCGCAAAAAACGACCATATTATAATTAGGGTAATGGATGACAGAGGAGGAACCCTGATGACCGTTGACAGACTGTATCGTAACCTTTTGAATAAGCTGATTAATGCCAACATTGATCTCGACGCTTATCTGCAGCTTCGCAAAGCTAAAGGCTATATGTCAGTCAGCGAGAATGAGCATCTGCGTGATAACCTGTTTGAGCTTTGTCGTGAACTGCGTGAAGGCGCGCCGCGATTGCAGCACGCCGTTACGCCGGAGGAAAGGGAAGCTCTTCGTCTTGCGGGTGAAGCCGTTGCTTCCGCGGCGGTTTGCCTGATGAGCGGGCATCACGATTGTCCGTCTTACATTGCGGTTAACGTAGAGACGCTAGAACGCTGCCTGGCGGGCTTGTCGCTAAACATTCATAAACTGAATGCATCAGCGCCAACGACCCGCGCCTGAACTCAGGGGGGCACGCCCCCCTGCTTAATGTTATGTAAAACTCCTCCTGCCGATCCCCTGCGCTGGCTACCCTTATCCCATTGCTGATAAAAGGAGTTCGCCATGCGCCAGACCGTAGCCCTGATAACCCTTGCCGCTCTGCTGTTACCTGCCGCCGCCGTCGCCGCCCAGAAGGTGCGCGTCGAGGTCCTGCAAAATAAGCTCGACCATCCGTGGGCGCTGGCGTTTCTCCCCGACCGGCAGGGGATACTGATCACCCTGCGCGGCGGCGAGCTCAGGCTTTGGCGCCAGGGAGAGGGGCTGTCGCCGGCGATTGCCGGCGTGCCGAAGGTGTGGGCCAGCGGCCAGGGCGGACTGCTCGACGTGGCGCTGGCGCCGGACTTTGCCCACTCGCGCAGGGTGTGGCTGAGCTACGCGGAGGTCGGGAAGGACGGCAAGGCGGGAACCGCGGTAGGATACGGTCGCCTGAGCGAGGATCGCCGGCGGCTGGAGAATTTCCGGGTAGTGTTTCGCCAGCAGCCGAAGCTCTCCACCGGCAACCACTTTGGCGGACGTCTGGTATTTGACGGTAAGGGGCATCTGTTTATCGGCTTAGGGGAGAATAACCAGCGGGCGACGGCCCAGGATCTCGATAAGCTGCAGGGCAAGGTGGTGCGTTTGACCGAGGCGGGAGAGGTTCCGGCGGATAATCCGTTTGTCGGCCGCGCCGACGCCAGGCCGGAGATTTGGGCCTACGGGATCCGTAACCCGCAGGGGATGGCGATCAATCCGTGGAGCGATACCCTGTGGCTCAACGAGCACGGCCCGCGCGGCGGGGATGAGATTAACATCCCGCAGAAAGGCAAGAACTACGGCTGGCCGCTGGCGACGCACGGCATAAATTACAGCGGTCTTCCTATTCCGGAAGCGCAGGGAACGGCGGTGGACGGAACCGAAGCGCCGCTGTTCGTCTGGAAAACCTCGCCCGCGGTGAGCGGCATGGCCTTCTACGACTCGGCAACCTTCCCCCAGTGGCGGCACAAGCTGTTTATCGGCGCGCTGAAGGACCAGTCGCTGATTGTCCTCGACGTCAAGGGCGATAGCGTCAGCGAAGAGGCGAGGATTCTGCGCGATCGCGGCCAGCGTATACGCGACGTTCGCGTCGGACCCGATGGCTATCTGTACGTCCTGACCGACGAATCCAACGGCGAACTGCTGAAGGTCAGCCCGCAGAGCTAGCCTCAGGTGACCGGGATAGCCACCACGCTGCGCCAGGCCTGGCGTTCGCTAATCTGCTGATACCAGCGCTGCAGGTGCGGGCGCGGTTGCCAGGTCGTGACGATGCTCATCAGGTTGTAGACGAACGGCGCAACGGCGATATCGCCGAGGCCAAATGATTCGCCGGAGAGCCACGGGAACGCCGCCAGCTCGTCGTCGAGGATGGCGAAGAGCGCTTCACAGCCGGCGATACCGGCGGCAATCGCTGCAGGATCGCGTTTCTCCTCCGGCGTTCTCACCAGCCCCATCAATACCGGGCGGTGGGCGGGAGAGAGCGTGCCGTTGGCCCAGTCCATCCACTTGTCGCCCTGCGCCCGCTGGACCGGATCGTCAACCCACAGGCGGTTTTGCCCGTACTGCGCCGCCAGATAGCGGATAATGGCGTTCGACTCCCACAGCACAAGGCCATCGTCCTTCAGCAGCGGCACCAGGCCGTTCGGGTTCATCGCCAGGTATTCCGCGTCGTGATTCAGGCCAAACTCCAGTCCCGCCATAATCTGCTGATAGGGAAGGTCCAGCTCCTCCAGCACCCAGCGTACTTTCTTCACGTTAGTTGAATTGTTTCTGCCCCATAGCGTAATCATATCGGTTCCCGTCAGTTATTGAGCCGTCGTTGCAACAAGATGAGCCATTATGTTGGAATAAAGTTAATATATAGGCAATCACGATCAAAAAAATTGCTCTGTTTTCAGCAGGACGCGAGGTTATTGCGTAAACTTTAAAAACTTTACCAACTCGCTGTTTCTTTAAGATCATTTGTACGCTTTACTCACCGGCTGCTGCTGCGCCGACAGAGTGCTGCGGCATATTTTGTTTGGAAAGGATACTTGGGTGGCTCTTATGACGCATGATGCTTTTTCCCTTCGCGGCCTCGCGGCAGGCTGCGCTCTTCTCGTTCTCGTTGCACCTGCGGTACAGGCTGCAGACCAACTCCCCGACGCCCCATCAATTGATGCGCGAGCCTGGGTTCTGATGGACTACGCCAGCGGCAAGGTGCTCAGCGAAGGCAATGCCGATGAAAAACTCGATCCGGCAAGCCTGACCAAGATTATGACCAGCTATGTCGTCGGGCAGGCGCTGAAAGCGGGCAAGATTAAATCTACCGATATGGTGACCGTCGGCCGCGATGCCTGGGCCACCGGCAACCCGGCGCTGCGCGGCTCGTCGGTGATGTTCCTCAAGCCGGGTATGCAGGTCTCGGTTGAGGACCTCAATAAAGGCGTCATCATTCAGTCCGGCAACGACGCCAGCATCGCGATTGCTGACTACGTCGCGGGCAGCCAGGACGCGTTTGTTAGCCTGATGAACGGCTATGCGCAGAAAATGGGCCTGACCAATACCACCTTTATGACCGTCCACGGCCTCGATGCGCCGGGCCAGTTCAGCACCGCCCGCGATATGGCGCTGCTGACCAAAGCGATGATTCACGACGTGCCGGAAGAGTACGCCATCCATAAAGAGAAAGAGTTTACCTTCAATAAGATCCGCCAGCCGAACCGCAACCGCCTGCTGTGGAACGCCAGCCTCAACGCCGACGGCGTGAAAACCGGCACCACCGCCGGCGCGGGCTATAACCTGGTCTCCTCGGCAAAGCAGGGCGATATGCGCCTGATTGCCGTGGTGCTGGGGACCAAAACCGACCGTATTCGCTTCAACGAGTCAGAAAAGCTGCTGACCTGGGGCTTCCGCTTCTATGAAACCGTGACGCCCATTAAGCCGGACGCCACCTTTATCACCCAGCGCGTGTGGTTTGGCGACAGCAGCGAAGCGAAGCTCGGCGCGGGTGAAGCCGGCTCGATTACCATTCCGCGCGGCCAGATGAAGAACCTGAAGGCCAGCTATGCCCTGAAGGATACGCAGCTGACGGCGCCGCTGACCAAAGGGCAGGTGGTAGGGACTATCGACTTTAAGCTCAATGACAAAACCATTGAGCAGCGCCCGCTTATCGTGATGGAAGCGGTCAACGAAGGCGGCTTCTTTAGCCGAATGATGGACTTCGTGCTGATGAAACTGCACGGCTGGTTCGGCGGCTGGTTCTCGTAATCCGCCGGTCGCGCCCTGCGGGGCGCGATCAGTACAGCAGTGAAATCTGTTTTTGCTTCGCCAGCGCCAGCAGGTCGTCGTCCGGACAGACGTCGCTGGCAATCACGTCAAAACGCGATAAATCGCCCATCCTCGCCGGCCTGACCTTGCCGAATTTGCTGTGATCCACCACCAGCACGTGGTAGCGCGCGCTGCTCATCGCCCAGTGCTTAACCGGCAGCTCCTCGAGGTTATAGCAGGTCGCTCCCTGCTCGCAGTCAATTCCCGCCGCCGAGTAGAAGGCGATGTCCGGGCACAGATGGCTCAGGGTATCCTGCAGGCTCAGCGGTTTAAAAATCGCGTTGCTGGCGTGAAACTCGCCGCCGCAGAGGATGGCCCGACAGTGGGGCTTTTCCTGCAGCGCAAGAAAGGTATTCAGCGAATAGCAGACGCCGGTAAACGGCAGGGCGTTATCAATCGCGTCAATGATCCACGGCGTGGTGGTCCCGCAGTCAAAAAAGGCCATCTGGTGGGCTTCAAGCAGGCCGGCTGCGTGGCGGGCGGCGCGGCGTTTTTCATCCACCAGGCGCGTCTTCTGGTCGCTAAGCAGGTAGTGCGTGGCGCTGCGCGGCTCGAGGACGATGTAACCGCCCAGCAGGACAACGGGTCCATTATGGCCGTTCAGGTCGCGACGAATGGTCATTTCAGAAACGCCAAGCAGCGCTGCGGCTTCTTTTAAGTGAAGCTTATCGCTGCGCTTGAGTGCCTGAATAAGCTGGCTGATGCGTTCATCACGACGTGTTTCCATAATCCCTCTAGGCTGAAATCGCCCTGCGTTGGCAGGGCGTCAGTGGGCAATTTTACCTGCCGGAGGGGGGTTAGTCACGCGTCGACAATTCGCGCCGAACGAGGGGACCGCCCGGCGCGGGCTATTCGCGGACCCAGCCTTTGCGGATCGGCAGGGAGAAACAGAGGCGGTACAGGCGCTGCAGGTATTGATAGAGCGGACGGCCGACGCTGTGCCACAGCAGCTGCGCGCCCAGGCAGCCGCACATGGCGGTCAGCAGGCCGCCGAGCATGTCCAGCGGCCAGTGCACGCCGAGATAGACCCGAGACCAGGCGATAGCCGCCGCCGCGGCCAGCAGCGCGGCCCCGGAGCTCAGCCGATGCCAGAATAAGAAGGCCAGCGCGAAGGTAAAGCTGATGGTGCCGTGGTTGCTTGGGAACGAATTATTCGGCGAGTGGTGCAGGAACTGATAGCCGACGTCGGCGGCAAAGGGGCGCTCGTGGGGGAAGAGAAGGCCGAATATCCACGACAGCGTCAGGCTTATTGCCAGGGCCAGCATCACCTTAAATACCAGCTGGCGCCGGTTCGGTCTCCACAGCCACAGCGCGGCCGTCAGTAGAGGAACAATCAAAATCAAATCTTTGGCGATCAGGGTAGCCAGCGTAATTGCCCACGAGGGTGAGGCGGGCGTGGCGTTGATCGCGGCGAACAGCGCGTAGTTGATATTTTCCAGCATTCTTTCAGGCTCTTGGGGTCCGATAACAATAAGCCGCCCACCTTATGAGACGGTGGCGATGAAATAAAGCAGTATTGTCTTAATTATCAGCTTGTTATGATTAATTTTTGGGCTGGCATCTTTGCTAACACGCCGGCTGCAATGAGTATAAGGCCTGTAACCTAATTGAAATATAAACGAAATATAGACAGGGATAATAAAAATTGCGCAGGGCGGGGGACAGAAGAAAGGTTGTGCTATTTTTTTAATTGTCACTCACAATTCACTATCTCCCCGGCAAGACTTTCATTAAACTTTGCGCGATTTTTTATAAATAAGAGATTTCATGCAGAATTATTCGCTTTCAGGCAAACGCCTCGGACGGCAGGCGCTACTCTTCCCGCTGTGCCTGGTTTTATACGAATTCTCCACCTATATCGCCAACGATATGATCCAGCCGGGCATGCTCTCGGTGGTCGCCGAGTTTCAGGTCGGTAATGAGTGGGTTCCAACGTCCATGACCGCCTACCTGGCGGGCGGGATGTTTTTACAGTGGCTGCTCGGCCCGCTGTCGGACCGTATTGGTCGCCGCCCGGTGATGCTGACCGGCGTTGTGTGGTTTATCGTCACCTGCCTGGCGACGCTGCTGGCCCAGTCCATCGAGCAGTTCACGCTGCTGCGTTTTTTACAGGGCATCAGCCTCTGCTTTATCGGCGCGGTTGGCTACGCGGCGATTCAGGAGTCGTTTGATGAGGCGATGTGTATCAAAATCACCGCCCTGATGGCTAACGTCGCGCTGATTGCGCCGCTGCTCGGGCCGCTGGTCGGCGCGGCATGGGTCCACATCCTGCCGTGGGAAATGATGTTCGTGCTGTTTGCCGTGCTGGCGGCCATCGCCTTCTTCGGGCTGCAGCGGGCGATGCCGGAAACCGCCACCCGGATGGGCGAGAAGCTGTCGATGAAAGAGCTGGGCCGTGACTACGGCCTGGTGCTGAAGAACCTGCGCTTTGTCGCCGGGGCGTTGGCCACCGGTTTTGTCAGCCTGCCGCTGCTGGCATGGATTGCCCAGTCGCCGGTCATTATTATCAGCGGTGAGCAGGCGACCAGCTATGAGTACGGCCTGCTGCAGGTGCCTATCTTTGGCGCGCTGATTGCCGGTAATCTGGTGCTGGCGCGGCTGACCTCCCGCCGCACGGTGCGCTCGCTGATTATTCTCGGCGGCTGGCCGATTATGTTTGGCCTGCTGCTCTCCGCGGTGGCGACGGTGGTGTCGACCCACGCCTATCTGTGGATGACCGCCGGGCTGAGCGTCTACGCCTTCGGAATTGGTCTGGCTAACGC
>NZ_JAQGFU010000101.1:0-16067 GCF_030078455.1 Klebsiella sp. Ech2A
AGCTTTGCGTGCAGACCGGCGATCGCGTCCTGCGCGGCCAGCCGCTTACCCGCGGCTGGGGAAAAATGCTGCCCGTTCACGCCCCGACGTCGGGTATCGTCAGCGCCATCGCTCCGCATTCGACGGCGCACCCCTCCGCGCTGGCGGAGATGAGCGTTATCATTGATGCCGATGGTGAAGACCGCTGGATTGAACGCGACGGCTGGAGCGACTACCAGAGCAAATCCCGCGAAGAGCTTATCGAGCGTATCCACCAGTTCGGCGTGGCCGGGCTGGGCGGCGCCGGCTTCCCCACCGGCATCAAGCTGCGCGGCGGCGGCGACAAAATCGACACCCTGATTATTAACGCCGCCGAATGCGAGCCCTACATCACCGCCGACGATCGTCTGATGCAGGACTGCGCGGCGCAGATTATCGACGGCATTCGCATCCTGGCCCATATTTTACAGCCGAGCCAGGTGCTGATCGGCATTGAAGACAACAAGCCGCAGGCAATCTCCATGCTGCGTGCGGTACTGAGCGATGCGCACGGCATCTCCCTGCGCGTGATCCCAACCAAATATCCCTCCGGCGGCGCTAAGCAGCTGACGCAGATCCTCACCGGTAAGCAGGTGCCCCACGGCGGCCGCTCTTCCGATATCGGGATCCTGATGCAAAACGTCGGTACCGCCTACGCGGTGAAACGCGCGGTGATCGACGGCGAACCGCTGACCGAGCGGGTGGTGACCTTAACCGGGGAAGCGGTTTCGCGTCCGGGCAACGTCTGGGCCCGGCTGGGCACGCCGGTGCGCCATCTTTTGGATGATGCCGGTTTCTGCCCCAGCGCTGAGCCGATGGTGATTATGGGCGGCCCGCTGATGGGCTTTACCCTCCCGTGGCTCGACGTGCCGGTGGTCAAAATTACCAACTGCCTGCTGGCCCCGTCGGCCAGCGAAATGGGCGAGGCGGAAGAGGAAAAGGGCTGCATTCGCTGTAGCGCCTGCGCCGATGCCTGCCCTGCCGATCTGCTGCCGCAGCAGCTGTACTGGTTTAGCAAAGGCCAGCAGCACGACAAGGCCACCACCCACAACCTGGCCGACTGCATTGAGTGCGGCGCCTGCGCCTGGGTCTGCCCGAGCAATATTCCGCTGGTGCAGTACTTCCGTCAGGAGAAGGCCGAGATCGCGGAGATTCGTCTGGAAGAGAAGCGCGCGGCGGAAGCCAAAGCCCGTTTTGAAGCCCGCCAGGCGCGTCTGGAGCGCGATAAGGCCGCGCGCCTCGAGCGGCATAAACAGTCCGCCGTGCAGCCCGCCGCCAAAGATAGCGCGGCGATTAACGCCGCCCTCGCCCGCGTGCGTGAAAAACAGCAGGACGCGGCGCAGCCGATCGTCGTTCAGGCGGGCGCTAAGCCGGACAACAGTGAAGCCATCGCCGCGCGCGAAGCGCGTAAAGCGCAGGCGCGCGCCCGTAAAAACGAACTGGCTGAGTCCGCGTCCGAGCCGTCGGCTGGCGCAGGTCTCGACCCGCGTAAGGCCGCGGTAGAGGCCGCCATCGCCCGGGCTAAGGCCCGCAAGGCCGAGCAGCAGCAGGCTGAGGCCACTACTGCCGCCCCGGAAGCTGAAGCCGTCGACCCGCGCAAGGCCGCGGTAGAGGCCGCCATCGCCCGCGCCAAGGCCCGCAAGGCCGAGCAGCAGCAGGCTGACGACGGCGGGTCCGCCGCCAATGACGATGCGCGCAAGGCTGCAGTCGCCGAAGCAATCGCCCGAGTTCAGGCCAGGAAAGCATCCCGGCAGGCAGTTAACGAGGATTAAATGGTTTTCAGAATCGCAAGCTCTCCCTATACCCACAACCAGCGCCAGACCTCGCGGATTATGCTGCTGGTGCTGCTCGCCGCCGTGCCAGGCATCGCGGTACAGACCTGGTTTTTCGGCTGGGGCACCGTGCTGCAGCTTATTCTCGCCGCCTTAACCGCCTGGGGAACCGAAGCCGCTATCCTCAAGCTGCGCAAGCAGAATGTTGCCGCTATTCTGGCCGACAACTCTGCGCTGCTGACCGGCCTGCTGCTGGCCGTCAGCATTCCGCCCCTGGCACCCTGGTGGATGGTGGTACTGGGTACCGCCTTTGCCGTGATCATCGCCAAGCAGCTGTACGGCGGGCTGGGACATAACCCCTTTAACCCGGCCATGATTGGCTACGTGGTGCTGCTGATCTCCTTCCCGGTGCAGATGACCTCCTGGCTGCCGCCGCAGGATATTGCGGCCCACATTCCAGGCTTTACCGACGCGCTGCGGGTCATTTTCACCGGCCACACCGCCGCCGGTGGCGATATGAACGCCCTGCGTCTCGGGGTCGACGGTATCAGCCAGGCCACGCCGCTGGACACCTTTAAAACCTCGCTGCACGCCGGCCATAAGGTACAGGAGATCCTCCAGTACCCGATTTTTGGCGGCGCTCTGGCAGGGCTTGGCTGGCAGTGGGTGAATATCGCTTATCTGGTCGGCGGGCTGTTCCTGCTGTGGCAGAAGACGATTCGCTGGCATATTCCGCTCAGCTTCCTGCTGAGCCTGGCCGTCTGCTCCACGCTCGGCTGGTTTTTCTCGCCGCAGAGCCTGGCCGCGCCGCAGATACATCTGCTGTCCGGCGCCACCATGCTCGGTGCGTTCTTTATTCTGACGGATCCGGTAACCGCCTCCACCACCAACCGCGGGCGCCTTATTTTCGGCGCGCTGGCAGGCCTGCTGGTGTGGCTGATTCGCAGCTTCGGCGGCTATCCTGACGGCGTAGCCTTCGCCGTGCTGCTGGCGAATATTACCGTTCCGTTGATTGATTACTACACGCGCCCCCGCGTGTACGGCCACCGCTGAGGACCCGTCATGTTAAAAAGCATGCGCAAACACGGCATCACGCTGGCACTTTTCGCCGCCGGCTCCACCGGCCTGACGGCGGCTATCAATGAGCTGACCAAATCGACGATTGAAGATCAGGCGTCCCGACAGCAAAAGGCGCTTTTTGACCAGGTGCTGCCGGCAGAGCTATATAATAACGATCTGCTGAAGAGCTGCTATCTGGCCTCCGCCCCGGCGCTGGGCAAAGGACAGCATAAGATCTGGATCGCTAAAAATAACGACATTCCGGTGGGCGCGGTTATGGAAACCACCGCGCCGGACGGCTACTCCGGGGCGATTCAGCTGCTGGTCGCCGCAGATTTTAAAGGCACCGTCCTCGGCGCCCGAGTCACCGAGCATCACGAGACGCCGGGCCTCGGGGATAAAATTGAGCTGCGTCTTTCTGACTGGATCACCTATTTTGCCGGCAAAGTTATTCATGGGCAGAACGACAGCCATTGGGCGGTTAAAAAAGACGGCGGCGATTTTGACCAGTTTACCGGTGCGACCATTACGCCGCGCGCGGTCGTCAACGCGGTTAAGCGTGCCGGCCTGTACGCACAAACGCTGCCAGCGCAGATTCCCGAATTCACCGCCTGCGGAGACTAGAGCATGAGCGAAGTAAAAGACGTTATTGTCCAAGGATTGTGGAAAAACAACTCCGCGCTGGTTCAGCTGCTGGGGATGTGCCCTCTGCTTGCCGTGACCTCGACCGCCACCAACGCGCTGGGGCTAGGGCTGGCCACCACCCTGGTGCTGACCCTCACCAACCTGACTATCTCCAGCCTGCGCCGCTGGACGCCGGCCGAAATCCGTATTCCCATTTACGTGATGATCATCGCCTCGGTGGTGAGCGTCGTGCAGATGCTGATTAACGCCTACGCCTACGGCCTCTACCAGTCGCTGGGGATTTTTATCCCGCTGATTGTGACCAACTGTATTGTCGTCGGTCGCGCCGAGGCATTCGCGGCGAAAAAGGGCCCGGCCCTCTCGGCGCTGGATGGTTTCGCGATTGGCATGGGGGCTACCTGCGCCATGTTTGTCCTCGGCTCGCTGCGGGAGATCATTGGCAACGGTACGCTGTTTGACGGCGCCGATAGCCTGCTCGGCGGCTGGGCGAAAGCGCTGCGCATCGAAGTCTTCCATACCGACACCCCGTTCCTGCTGGCGATGCTGCCGCCGGGGGCGTTTATCGGCCTCGGAATGATGCTGGCGGTCAAATATCTTATTGATGAGCGCGGCAAACAGCGTAAGGCCCAGGCGGCAATCGCCGAAATCCAGGTGGTCGCGCCCTCTGATGCCGCAGGGAAAGCCTGATGAATAAGAGCAAACGTCTGGAAATTCTGACCCGCCTGCGGGATAACGATCCGCATCCCACCACCGAGCTCAACTTCAGCTCGCCGTTTGAGCTGCTGATCGCGGTGCTGCTCTCGGCGCAGGCGACCGACGTCAGCGTCAATAAGGCGACCGCAAAGCTCTATCCTGTCGCCAATACTCCGGCGGCGATGCTCGACCTTGGCGTCGACGGGGTTAAGTCGTATATCAAAACCATCGGCCTGTTTAACAGCAAGGCCGAAAACGTCATTAAGACCTGCCGGATCCTGCTGGAGCAGCATAATGGCGAAGTCCCCGAGGACAGAGCCGCGCTGGAAGCGCTGCCCGGCGTCGGGCGCAAAACCGCCAACGTGGTGCTCAATACCGCCTTCGGCTGGCCGACGATTGCGGTCGATACGCATATTTTCCGCGTGTGTAACCGGACGCAATTTGCCCCCGGCAAGAACGTCGAGCAGGTTGAAGAGAAGCTGCTGAAGGTGGTTCCCGCCGAGTTTAAGGTGGACTGCCACCACTGGCTTATTCTTCACGGGCGCTATACCTGCATTGCCCGCAAGCCGCGCTGCGGCTCCTGCCTGATCGAAGACCTCTGCGAGTTCAAAGAAAAAGTCTACGCAGCCTGAAACCCGATAATACCATTACCCTGCCTGGGGTAATGGTTCTGTTCATGCCCCTTCATCCCTGCCACTTTCGCCATAATTTCGCCAGTTAACAGGGCGATCGTCTGCTTATATAACGCCCAGCCAGGTTAATCATTTTTTACGAAGAAAAAATTTCTATACATTTGTGATCCAGATCATCTGCGCAACTTAATGTTAATTTGTTGTTGCTCATTTGATAACGAAAGCCAGCAATTGCAATAGCGGGGCCCTTCTTACCAGGAGAATACCCCATCATTTTTTAGGATTATGGCCTATATCACTGGATTCAAGGCTAATCAGCAGAATATATCGCCTTTATCCGCCATCTCGCGGATGCGGACAGATAAAAATATCACCAATAGCAAATTAGTGAAGTTTAACTCTGCATAACATTTGAATGACTGGCGTATTATAATGCGTTGGTTATGTGTAACAGTTTATTACAAAGGTATTGCCTGAACGGTCAGGATAGTGAACATTACCTGCCGTTTTCCCTCCAGAATAACTATAAAGGCGGCGGTCGTCGAAGATTGCGCCCCGAACACCCCCCGTTAATATGGGATGTAAAAAAAGAGGTATATGTGTCAACTGCAAACAATAAACCAGCAGAAAGCGTGAGTTTGAACGCTTTCAAGCAGCCGAAGTCGTTCTATCTGATCTTCTCGATCGAATTATGGGAGCGTTTTGGTTATTACGGCCTGCAAGGGATCATGGCCGTTTACCTGGTAAAACAGCTGGGTATGTCAGAAGCGGATTCTATTACACTCTTCTCCTCCTTCAGCGCGCTGGTCTACGGCCTCGTGGCTATCGGCGGCTGGCTGGGCGATAAAGTGCTCGGCACCAAGCGCGTCATTATGCTGGGGACTATCGTCCTGGCTATCGGCTACGCGCTGGTCGCGTACTCCGGACATGACGCCGCTATCGTTTATATGGGTATGGCGACTATCGCCGTCGGTAACGGCCTGTTTAAGGCGAACCCGTCCTCCCTGCTCTCTACCTGCTATGAGAAAGACGACCCGCGTCTGGACGGTGCATTTACCATGTACTATATGTCCATCAACATCGGTTCGTTCTTCTCTATGCTGGCGACTCCGTGGCTGGCAGCGAAGTTCGGCTGGAGTATCGCCTTCTCCCTGAGCTTTGTCGGCATGCTGATTACGCTTGTGAACTTTATGTTCTGCAAGAAATGGGTGAAAAACTACGGTTCTAAACCCGACTTCGCGCCGGTTCACTACGGCAAGCTGCTGGCGACTATCGTGGGCGTGGTTATCCTGGTGGTGATTGCTACCTGGCTGCTGCACAACCAGGGCATCGCCCGTATGGTTCTGGGCGTGGTCGCGCTGGGTATCGTCATCATCTTCGCCAAAGAAGCTATCGCCCTGAAGGGTGCCGCGCGTCGTAAGATGATTGTCGCCTTCATTCTGATGGTGCAGGCGATCGTCTTCTTCGTCCTTTACAGCCAGATGCCGACTTCTCTGAACTTCTTCGCCATCCGCAACGTTGAGCACGCCATTATGGGCATCAGCTTCCAGCCGGAGCAGTTCCAGGCGCTGAACCCGTTCTGGATCATGGTTGGTAGCCCGATTCTGGCCGCCATCTATAACAAGATGGGCGACCGTCTGCCGATGCCGCACAAGTTCGCTATCGGGATGATCCTGTGCTCTGGCGCATTCCTGGTGCTGCCGCTGGGCACCAAGTTCGCCAGCGATGCCGGTATCGTGTCGGTAAACTGGCTGATCCTGAGCTACGCGCTGCAGAGTATCGGTGAGCTGATGATTTCCGGCCTCGGCCTGGCCATGGTTGCTCAGCTGGTTCCGCAGCGTCTGATGGGCTTCATCATGGGCAGCTGGTTCCTGACCACCGCGGGTGCGGCAATTATTGCCGGTAAGATTGCTAACCTGATGGCCGTTCCGGAAAACGTGACCGACCCGCTGGTTTCTCTGAACGTTTACGGCCACGTCTTCCTGCAGATTGGTATCGTGACGGCCGTTATCGCCGCGCTGATGCTGCTGACGGCGCCGAAGCTGAATCGCATGACGCTGGACGACGATAGCGTCGTGAAAGAGCGCGAAGCGGCAACCGCCTAATCGCGTCGGGAAAACCATTTGATATAAGCCGCTAACCTGCCGTTAGCGGCTTTTTTTTTGCCTGTGGGCGGACTAACATACAGAAAACTGCAGCCACGAGGAGTTACCGATGAAACTGTTCTACAAACCCGGCGCCTGTTCTCTTGCTTCGCATATCGCCCTGCGCGAAAGCGGGCTGGACTTCACCTTACAGGGCGTTGACCTGATGAAAAAACGCCTTGAAAACGGGGAGGATTACCTGCTGATTAACCCGAAAGGCCAGGTTCCGGCGCTGCTGCTTGACGACGATCTCCTGCTGACGGAAGGGGTGGCGATTATGCAGTACATTGCCGATCGCGTCCCGGACCGGCAGCTGCTGGCTCCGGTGGGCACCGTTGCCCGCTACCAGACTCTGGAATGGCTCAACTACGTTGCCACCGAGCTGCACAAAGGCTTCACCCCGCTGTTTCGTCCTGATACGCCGGAGGATTACAAACCGACGGCGCGCGCGCAGCTGGAGAAGAAGCTGCAGTATATTGACGAATCGCTGCAGGATAAGCAGTGGCTCAACGGCCATCGCTTCACCATCGCCGATGGCTACCTGTTTACCGTACTGCGCTGGGCGTACGCGGTGAAGCTGAATATGGAAGGCTATCGTCATATCGGGGCGTGGATGAAGCACATCGCTGCGCGCCCGTCGGTGGCGGCTGCGCTGGAAGCGGAAGGTCTGAAGTAAGATTGATGTCCCTGCCCGGACGCGATTCCGGGCAGACTATCGGCGCCTAGAGCTGCGTGGCGCTGAAGAGATGCTCCGGCTGCGCAATGCGATCCTGCGCCGCTACGACCTGCAGCTCGTACTCCTGCATTCCTTTAGTCGTCAGCATAATTTCGTATACCGCAGCGGTGACGTGCTCCAGCGCATCGCGCAGGCTCGCTCCCTGCAGCAGCTTCACCAGCAGCAGGCCGCTGGTCACATCCCCGACGCCTACCGGCTGACGCAGGCCAAAGTCCACCAGCGGACGGCTGATATGCCAGGCTTCGTCACGGGTCACCAGCAGCATTTCAAAACGATCCATGCTAATCCCGGCGCGCGAGAGATGCTTCACCAGCACCACTTCCGGCCCCTGAGCAATCAGCTCGCGCGCGGCGGCTACCGCTTCGCTGACGTTCGCCACCGGATGTTCGCAGAGAATTTCCAGCTCCAGCAGGTTCGGCGCGATAATGTCGCTGGCAGGCAGCGCATGGCGCACGTGAAACTCGGCCACCCCCGGCGCGACGATACAGCCCTTTTCAGGATGGCCCATCACCGGATCGCAAAAATACTTTGCCGCCGGATTGGCCGCTTTCACCTGACGAACAATCCCGAGAATATGTTCGCCCTGTTCCGCCGATCCCAGATAGCCGCTGAGCACCGCGTCGCAGCGCTGAAGCTGATTAATATCAGCGATGCCCTGTACGATTTCGCTCAGGTGCGCCGGCGGCATAACGCAGCCGGTCCATTTACCGTACTGGGTATGGTTTGAGAACTGCACGGTGTTGAGGGGCCAGACGTTGGCGCCAAGGCGGCGCATTGGAAACTCGGCGGCGCTATTGCCGGCATGGCCAAACACAACGTGGGACTGGATGGCGAGGATATTCTTCATCTTGGATACCTGACAGCAAAAAATAAGGGGCGTGGTTTCCCACGCCCCTGCCTTTACGCAATTACTTCCAGCAGACCAGACAGTAATTTTTCTTACCGCGGCGCAGTAAGGTATAGCGACCAAACAGGCGGTCGCCGTCGCCAAAGACGTACTCCGGGTCGGCCTGTTTTTCACCGTTGATGGTCACCGCGTTGGAGGCGATGGTTTTACGCGCCTGGCCGCGGGACGGCTGCAGCTCGGAATCCACCAGCGCCTGCATCAGGTCGGCGCCCTGTTCCATTTCAATCATCGGCACGCCGTCCTGCGCCAGCTGCTCGAAGTCCGCTTCGCTCAGCTCGCTCAGGTTGCCGTTAAACAGGCTCTCGGTAATGCGCTTAGCGGCGATCAGCCCCTCTTCACCGTGAACCAGACGCGTAACCAGTTCCGCCAGCACGTACTGCGCGCGCGGCGCCTTACCGCTGTTCTTGTCTTCTTCCTCGAGGGCATTGATCTCGGCAATGTCCATAAAGGTGAAGAACTTCAGGAAGCGATAGACGTCGGCATCCGCGGTGTTGATCCAGAACTGATAGAATTTGTACGGACTGGTTTTCTTCGGATCCAGCCATACCGCGCCGCCTTCGGTCTTACCGAACTTGGTGCCGTCCGCTTTGGTGATCAGCGGAACGGTCAGACCAAATACCTGGTTCTGATGCAGGCGACGGGTCAGGTCGATACCGGAGGTAATGTTACCCCACTGATCCGAACCACCGATTTGCAGCGCAACCCCATGCAGTTCGTTCAGGCACGCGAAGTCATAGCCCTGCAGCAGGTTGTAGGAGAACTCGGTAAAGGAGATGCCCTGATCGTCACGGTTCAGACGCTGCTTAACCGCTTCTTTATTGATCATCTGATTGACGGAGAAATGCTTGCCGATATCACGCAGGAAGGTCAGCACGTTCATGCCGCCAAACCAGTCGTAGTTATTCGCGGCAATAGCCGAGTTGTCACCGCAGTCAAAGTCGAGGAAAGGCGCGACCTGTTTGCGAATTTTATCAACCCACTCCTGCACCGTGTCTTCGGTGTTCAGTTTACGCTCGGCGGCTTTAAAGCTCGGGTCACCAATCAGACCGGTCGCACCACCCACCAGCGCCACAGGCTTATGGCCTGCCTGCTGGAAGCGTTTCAGGCATAACAATGGAACAAGATGCCCCAAGTGCAAGCTGTCGGCGGTAGGATCGAAGCCGCAATAGAGCGCGATCGGGCCTTGCGCCAGTCGCTCTGCTAACGCTTCCTCGTCCGTCACCTGGGCTACCAGCCCCCGCTCTTGCAATTGTTTAATCAAGTTACTGCTTGCCATCAAATTCTCCATGTATAAACGACTGCACCTTTGCCGGTACACGACTTTTCGCCAGACGCGAAAAAATACTGCACAAAATGATTCAGGCTGCATCACAGCGGCAAGCGTGGGGATCCTCTGGCGCTTACGCGGGTAAGCTACCGGAGCGAGCAGGCACGGATGGCTACGATGCAGCGTGAAAAATGAAGCCTATAGAATAAAGCGCCGGGGAACGTAGCACCAGCGCTTAAAACAACATTTTGCGTCCTTTATGGCGCCAGACGGTCGATTTGCCAGCCTTCGTTTTGCCGCTGGTACAGAAAACGATCGTGCAGACGATGCTCGCCGCCCTGCCAGAACTCCATCTGCTCGATGTTGACGCGGAACCCGCCCCAGAAGCTCGGCAGCGGCACTTCGCCCTGCTGGAACTTTTGCTTCAGCTCAAGGAATTTGCTTTCAAGGATGCCGCGGGCAGAAATGCGGCTCGACTGCTGGGAGACCCAGGCGCCGATCTGGCTATCGCGCGGGCGGCTGTGGAAGTACTTCACCACTTCCAGCGTCGACAGACGTTCAGCTTTGCCGGTGACCATCACCTGGCGCTCCAGCATATGCCACGGAAACAGCAGGCTGACGCGGGGATTTTTTTCGATCTGGTGCGCTTTACGGCTGCCGAGGTTGGTATAAAACACCAGCCCCTTTTCGTCATAGTGCTTTAGCAGCACGATGCGCTGGTAGGGCTGGCCGCTGTCATCAACGGTGGCCACCACCATCGCCGTGGGGTCGGCCAGGCGGGCATCGCAGGCCTGTCGGAGCCAGCGCTCAAACAGCGTCAGCGGTTCGGCGGGAAGATCGTGGCGACGCAGGCCGCCACGGGTATACTCTCGGCGCAGATGCGCGATTTGCTGCAATTCGTCGTTGTCTGACATGGCCATTGAGAAAAGAGTCTTCGGGTGGCGTTATTGTGCGCCCCCGGGACGGAAATCTCAACGTTTGGCGGTTTGCAGCTGGCAGTTTTCCAGCACCACGCGGTCGTGCTTGTAGACGGTAGCGCCGTCGCCTTTTGACCAGAAGACGTAGACGCCGTCGGTGTAGCGAGCCCCCGACGCCGAGAGCCCCTGCTGCAGATTCAGCTGCTGGTTATCGTAAATGAAGCTCACCTGCTGGCGGACGTTATTGAGATGAACGGTCAGCGGTTTCTGATCGCACTGATACTCCAGCGTATCGGTCTGCATGCGCTCGGCAAACTGATTGTAATAGCTGCAGCCTGCGAGCATAAAAGGGATCACTGCGATAAGGATTTTTTTCATTTGGTTGCCTTCGACTTTCCCGGTCCAGGAGGGTATTGACCCTCCACTCACTTCATCCAGTTTACCGGTTAATAAAATAGAGCGAGTTCAGTTAACTCTGATTCTGCGGCGCATTCGCCGGGAAAATAGCGCCGAGGATGGAGGCTTCACTGGCGCCGGTCACCGACGGCAGGTTGCCGGGCAGCCCGGAGATAGTCCGCCACGCCAGCCACGCAAAGGCCAGCGCTTCCATATCGTCACCGCTGATCCCCGCCGCGTCGGTGGTAGAGACCTCCGTACCCGGCAGCAGCGCCGCCAGCCGCGCCATCAGCAGCGGATTCCGCGCCCCGCCGCCGCACACCAGCAGCCGCTCGCAGCCGCCGCTGAGCAGCACCTGCTCGGCGATCGTCACCGCGGTAAGCTCCGTCAGGGTGGTCTGAACGTCCTGCGCGCTGACGCCGGGATAGCGCGCCAGATGCCGCGTCAGCCAGCCGTAGTTGAAGTATTCGCGGCCGGTACTCTTCGGTGCGGGCAGCGCGAACCACGGATCGCTGAGCATATCCTGCAGCAGCGGCAGCAGCACCTTACCTTCGCTGGCCCACTGCGCATCTTTATCGTACGGCTTGCCGCACTGGCGCCAGATCCACGCGTCCATCAGCATGTTGCCGGGACCGGTGTCGTAGCCGCGTACCGGCAGGCCGGGCGCCAGCAGCGAGAGGTTGGCGATGCCGCCGACGTTGAGCACCATCCTGCGCTCGACCGGATGGGCCAGCAGCGCGTGGTGAAAGGCCGGAACCAGCGGCGCGCCCTGCCCCCCAAGCGCCATATCGCGACGGCGAAAATCCCCCACCACCGTGATGCCGGTATGGGCGGCAATCTGGTTGTTGTCGCCGATCTGCAGGGTATTAGGCGCATCGCCCATCGGCTCGTGCCAGACCGTCTGGCCGTGGCAGCCAATCGCAACAATCTCCGAGGCCTGCAGATTCTCCTGGCGCATTAACGCCCGCACCGCATCGGAAAACAGCCGCCCCAGGCGCATATCAAGCTGCCCCAGCTGCGATAAGGTGAGCGTCTGTCCCTGACAGATGGCCAGAATCTCTTCTTTTATAGCAACGGGGATGGGATAAGACAGGCTGGCCTGCTGGGCCACAATACTTTCATTAATTACCGCCAGAACAACGTCGATGCCATCCAGGCTGGTGCCGGACATTACGCCAATATAGCGACCTGATTTCATACGCCTTCCTTCATTCCATGACTCTGGTATAGCGACACTCCATCATAAAGACGGGGTCATTGCTATGGGACAATAATTTTTTTAACACTAAAACGGATAAACCTTAAAGCGTTCCGGCTGTCAGATAATCAGGTTTTAGCCGCTTTCAAACGGCGCCAAAGCCTGAGCAGAGAAGTCCGAAGCCTCGTGGTTATCAACGCGGCGCTTCGCGTAAAGCGCGTACGTTTAGCTACGGTTAAGACGTCTGTGCTTATTATTTTTTGTATTGTCCATGCGGAAGCTATGCCAGCCGACGCTTAAATGCCATATAATTGACCACATGGAAGTTCAACAGAACACTATTTGGTGAAGGAGATTCATAAATGATTTTACGTGTTTTGGCTGTCTCGATGATTGGTTTTACTCTTGCGGGCTGCGTGAGCAGCAGCGGCCTTTCCGGTGATGTTTACTCCGCATCCCAAGCCAAACAGGTCCAGAGCGTAACCTACGGCACCATCGTTCATACCCGCGCGGTGCAGATCCAGAGCGGCGATGACAGCAACGCAATCGGTGCTATCGGCGGCGCGGTTCTGGGTGGATTCCTCGGTAACACCATCGGTGGCGGCACGGGCCGTTCGCTGGCAACGGCGGCAGGCGCTGTGGCGGGCGGCGTAGCCGGCCAGGGCGTGCAGGGCGCAATGAATAAAACCCAGGGCGTCGAGCTGGAAATCCGTAAGGACGACGGCAACACCATTCTGGTGGTCCAGAAACAGGGCAGCACCCCGTACTCCGTCGGCCAGCGCGTGGCGATTGCCGGCAGCGGCAGCCAGGTCACCGTTTCCCCGCGTTAATATTTTTCATGCGGCCTTTCGGGGCCGCATTATTTCAGCAGAATATTAACCTCACGAAGACGGCTAATTAATCGGCCGCCGCCTCTAATATAACCCGCTCATTTAAACGCCCTATCTTTACGTCTCCGCAATGGCTATCACTTCAGGCCATATATTATTACTGCGAGATCGTCAGCCCCACGCGATGAAACCCTACAGCACAGCGTGTTTTATTGGGCCGCCGTTGACGGTAGCCTGAGCGCCGAGGAGTGCGTGAAGCGTGCGGATACGGCAATGTATGAAGCGAAAAACCGCGTCGTCGTGTGGAGTGAGGCGAAGTAAAAGATGAAGGGCCTTGAGAGATCAAGGCCCTGGACAGGTTAATCTTTTGCCTGGAGGTCCAGAATATTGTGTTCCAGTTTGCGAATCAAACCGAGCAGCATTTCAACCTCTTGCGTCGAGACGCCGGCCAGAATTTCATCGCGCGTTTTGCTGATAACCTCTTCCATCTCATTGATCAACGGCTCCGCTTTTTCCGTCAACCGAATACGCTTCGCCCGGCGGTCGTTGGCGCAGGTCTGGCGAGAAATAAGACCTTTCTCCTCCAGCTGATCCAGCGTACGCACCAAAGAGGGCTGCTCAATTCCGATGGCTTTCGCCAGCTGAATCTGCGACTGCTCGGGCGGCAGCTGATGGATGTTATGCAGCGTGACCCAGTGCGTCTGCGTTAACTCCAGAGGTTTCAGGCGATGGTCGATCAGCGCGCGCCAGACGCGCACTAAACGTGCCAGATCAGAACCCAGTGGCGATTCCAATTTCATCTCCTTATAATTAGCTTGCTAAGTTATTATACTGATTTTAGAATAGTGTGCAGCATTTAAATAATCAAAACAAATGAATTACCTGATTCACTAATATGAAAACAATGATTTACAATGCAAATAATAGCATTACCTGACATTCTCCCTGCAACGGCAAAGGATTTTTGCTTGTGAAACTGAGTCTTAACGCTTGCGGATTGTCGCTCCAGGACCTGGTGTTTGGCGCTTCTATCTATTTCCCTCCCTTGTTTAAAGCCGTCCTGCTGGGATTCTTTCTCTGGCTGGTGCTGCATCGTCAGCTGCGCGACTGGATGTACGCCGGCGACATCTGGCACCCGCTGCTGATGGATCTCTCCCTGTTTGCGCTTTCAGTGTGTCTTGCACTGGTTCTGTTGACCGTCTGGTAATGTTAACTCGATGAAAAAACTAAAATACTTCTCAACTTTACTGATTGTTGCGCTGGCGATTATTGCCGCCTGGCTGGTCTGGAACTACTACACCCAATCGCCGTGGACCCGCGACGGCAAGGTGCGCGCCGAGCAGGTCGGCATCACGCCTCAGGTCTCCGGCAGCATCCTGCAGCTCAACGTCCGCGATAACCAGCTGGTGAAAGCCGGAGACGTGCTGTTTAAGATCGATGACACCCCCTATCGTATTGCCCTACTCGACGCCCAGGCGCAGCTGGCCAAAACCCGCGCCGATCTGGCGAAAGCCAGGGTGGAGCAGTCGAAAGCCGCCAGCGACGCCGCCCGCCGCCGAAATCTGTCGCGCAACGTGATTTCCGCCGAAGATCTTGAAAGCGCCGGCACCGCGCTGAGTACCGCGAACGCGGTCCTCGAAGCGGCCAAAGCCGTAACCGGCGTCGCCCAGGCCAGCCTCGAACACGCCCAGTGGCAGCTTAGCCAGACCCTGATTAAGGCGCCGGTTGACGGCTGGGTCACCAATCTCTCCACCCGCGTGGGGGACTACGCCTCCGTTGGCCGCCCTCTGTTCGCGCTGGTAGACAGCCATTCGTTCTACGTTATTGGCTATTTTGAAGAAACCAAGCTGCGCCATATCCGCGCCGGCGATAGCGCCGAGGTTATTCTGTATAGCAGCAAGCAAAAGTTACAAGGTCACGTCTCCAGCATTGGCCGCGCCATTGTTGACCAAAGCGTTGAAAGCGGCAGCGGGCTGGTGGCGGACATTAAACCGAATATTCCCTGGGTTCGCCTGGCCCAGCGGGTGCCGGTACGCATCGAGCTGAACGACCTGCCGCCGGAGACAACGCTTATCTCCGGTACCACCTGCACCGTCTCCATTGGCCGCCCATAGTGAACGTGCAGGCCCTGACGTGGCGCGCGCTTCCGTGGGTTAAGGCCAGCCGGGCGCAGTGGCGGTACGCCCTGCGCAACGGCATTGCCATGTGCCTGGCGCTGAGCGTTGCCTACTGGCTGAACCTGGATGAACCCTACTGGGCGATGACCTCGGCGGCGGTGGTCAGCTTTCCTACCGTCGGCGGCGTTATCAGCAAAAGCTTTGGCCGCATCGCCGGCAGCCTGCTCGGCGCCTGCGCCGCCCTGCTGCTGGCCGGCCATACGCTGAACGATCCGTGGCTGTTTTTATTCAGCATCTCGGCGTGGATCGCGGTCTGCACCTGGGCCTGCGCGATGTACACCAACAACGTGGCCTACGCTTTCCAGCTTGCCGGCTATACCTGCGCCATTATTGCCTTCCCGGTCATCAACGTGACCGACGCCAACGAACTGTGGACCATCGCCCAGTCGCGCGTTTGCGAGGTCATCGTCGGGATCCTGTGCGGTGGAGTCATGATGATGATCCTGCCCAGCACCTCCGACGGCACCACGCTGCTGACGGCGCTAAAAAATATGCACGCCCGCCTGCTGGAACACGCCAGCCTGCTGTGGGTGCCGGAAACCACCGATGCGATTCGCACCGCCCACGAAAGCGTTATTGGCCAGATCCTCACCATGAACCTGCTGCGCATTCAGGCCTTCTGGAGCCACTACCGCTTCCGTCGGCAGAACCCGCTGCTGAACTATTTGCTGGACCA
>NZ_JAQGFU010000102.1:0-15945 GCF_030078455.1 Klebsiella sp. Ech2A
ACTGCTCGCTAAACCAGGCCGCCAGCTGGGGAATAAAGGTGGCACGCTCGACGTCCACCGAACCCAGCGCGCCGACGGCCGCGCACAGCAGCGCCGCCAGCAGGCAATAGCAAAACAGGCTCAGCGCATTAATCGGCCCGGGCATAGAATCGGCGCGCCGTTTATCCCACAGCACCAGCTGCGCCAGGGTCACAATAAAGACAATATTGGAGAAATTAATCAGCAGCGAAGCAAAGCCCATTCCCCAGCGCGAGGTTAAGCCGTCATAAACCAGCATCGCGGCAAAGCAAACCGCGTAAAAATAGCTGCGGTTTAGCCAGACGTAACGTGCGAAGATCCCTGCCATCACGGCATTCAGCGGCCAGAAAAACGAGAGTTCCTGCACCAGGCGCAGCATCGCGCCGAAGAAATGAAGCAGCAGCGTTAACGTGAATAACACCAGCGCATCGCGCACGGGCTGCTCCTCACGAAACAGCGTGAATGACCGAATCGACAGTGAAGACATTCAGTAATTATCCGTCTAATTGTTTCAGGCAATTATTATGTTAATAATTAGTTAGCGGATTATCATAGCATGAGAATATTTATCAGGCATACCTATGCCTGATTATTGCGCACTATCAATGGCCAGAAGAATTCATCTGCAGCACCAGCCAGTGGTGAATAACCTGCACAACGTAGCGCTGCTCGTCGGCGCTCAGCGCCCGGCCTGGCGGGATCGCATGCCACTTTTCGAGGCAGCCGCGACAGCAGGTGGCGGTGGCGTGCTGGGCGATAAATACCGGATGACCGCGCATCGGCGTTTGCTTGCCGTCGTTCGGGATATTCGCCGGCGCCAGTCGGCGGGCAATAAAATCCGCCGCGTGCTGGTCAATCGTCTCCGCGCCTTTATCGAAACAGTATTGCCGCTCTTTTATTCCCAGCTTAAAGCGGGAGCGAAAAGCCGACCGCTGCAGCCGGCTAAATAAACCGTTTATCGTATCCATCAGAATACCGACCTTCCCACCTTCTGCGTGAGTTTCTCCAGTACCGCAATCCCGGCCAGCGAATTCCCGGCCTGGTCCAGCTCCGGGCTCCATACCGCAATGGCCATCTCCTGAGGAACGATCGCCACGATCCCGCCGCCCACGCCCGATTTTGCCGGCAACCCGACGCGCCAGGCAAACTCCCCGGCGTTTTGATACATCCCGCTGGTCATCATCAGGGCATTGACCTGGCGCGACTGAATCGGGGCGATCACCGGCGTATCGAGATGCGGCGCCACGCCGCGATCGGCGAGGAACAGAAAGGTCCGCGCCAGCTCAACGCAGCTCATCTCCAGCGAACAGTAGTGGAAATAGTTATGCAGCACCGTCGCGACGTCGTTATGAAAGTTACCGAAGGATTTCATCAGCCAGGCAATCGCCGCATTGCGCGCCGAATGCTCAAACTCGGAGCGCGCCACCAGCGGGTCGTAGGCGATATCCGCCACGCCGCTCAGGCGTCGGACAATTTCCAGCATCCGCTGGCGCGGCGCGCTGAGGCGGCTTTGCAGCATATCGCACACCACCAGCGCCCCGGCGTTAATAAAGGGGTTGCGCGGTTTTCCCTGCTCGATTTCCAGCTGCAGGAGCGAGTTAAACGGCTGGCCGGAGGGATCTTTCCCCACCCGCTGCCAGATCTCCTCCTCCTGGTAGTGGTTCATCGCCACCACCAGGCTGAGCACTTTAGAGATGGATTGAATGGAAAAACGCTCATGGGCGTCACCGGCAAAATAGTGCTGCCCGTCAACCGTACAGATCGCGATGCCCAGCTTATTGCCGCTCACGCTGGCCAGCGCCGGAATGTAGTCCGCCACCTTGCCGCGCCCTATCAGCGGCCTGATTTCTGCCAGAACTGCATCCAGCATTGCATTATTGATGACCGTCGCCACGCCCGGCTCCTTGCCCACAACCAAATTCGGGCTGCGAGTATAGCAGAGCGCGGCGACGGGCGTCAGGCGCTAACGTCGATTAGCGGCGGTCTTTCCATACGGTCTGCACGTTACAGAACTCATGCAGCCCAAAGTGCGAGAGCTCCCGGCCGAAGCCGCTTTTCTTCACGCCGCCAAAGGCAACACGCGCGTCGCTGGCGCTGTAGCCGTTGATAAAGACGCCGCCGCACTCCAGCTGGCGGGAGAAGCGGTCTGCCTCTTCGACGCTGGCGGTAAAGACGGTGGCCGAAAGGCCAAATTCGCTGTCGTTAGCCAGTTCGAGGGCGTGCGCGGCGTCGCGAGCCACGGTGATGGTGGCAACCGGACCAAACAGCTCCTGGCGGAAACCGGTCATTTCCGCGGTCACGTTACCCAGCACCGTCGGCGCATAGTAGTTACCGGCGCCGACGACCTTTTCGCCGCCGAGCAGCAGGGTCGCCCCTTCCGCCAGCGTCGCCGTCACCTGCTGATGGAGCTCGTCGCGCAGGTCGAAACGCGCCATCGGCCCAAGATAGTTGGCCTCATCGCGCGGATCGCCCATTTTCAACGCCTCAACGGCGGCAACGAATTTTTTGCTGAACGCATCGGCGATTCCGGCTTCAACAATAAAGCGCTTTGGTGCCCCCCCCCCCCGCCCGGTTTTCTGGTAGCGTCCGATGCCCGCCGCCTTCACCGCCTCGTCGAGGCTGGCGTCGTTGAGCACGATAAACGGATCCGACCCTCCGAGCTCCAGGACGCACTTCTTCAGCGCGGCGCCGGCCTGGGCGCCGATCGCCTTCCCGGCGCGCACGCTGCCGGTTACCGTCACCGCGGCAATGCGCGGATCGTTAATGGTCTGCGAAACGCCTTCATTGGTGGCGTTAACCCAGCCGAATACGCCGGCCGGCAGCCCGGCCTGAGCGAAGATATCGCCGATCAGCGCCGCGCTACCCATCACGTTCGGCGCGTGCTTGAGCAGATAGCTGTTGCCCGCCAGCAGGATCGGTACCGCGCCGCGCAGCACCTGCCACAGGGGAAAGTTCCACGGCATTATCGCCAGAATGGCGCCCAGCGGGCGGTATTCGATAACGGCTTTATTCTCTTCGACCTGGGTGGCTTCGGTTGCCAGCATGGCCGGACCGTGCTCGGCATACCAGTCGCAGAGATTGGCCGATTTGGTCACTTCGCCGCGCGCCTGGGCAATCGGCTTGCCCATCTCCAGGCTTATCATCTGGGCCATCTCTTCCGCCCGGCTGCGCAGGACGCTGCCGACCTGACGCAGCGCATCGGCGCGCTGGGCTACGCTGGCGGCGCGCCACTGGCGATAGCCCTGCTCCGCAAGAGCAATCGCCGCATCGACCTCTTGTTCAGTAGCCCAGGGCAGAGACGACACAATTTCACCGGTGGTCGGGTTCACGGAAACCGCATGAGTTGCAGATAAATTCATCGTTATTCTCTCTGTTTTGATGGCGAATGTTGATTGCGAACTGACCTCATTCTGGCTTACGCTTCCATTCATTGAAAATGAATAATATTAAGCAACCCGTTCACGAAAGAAGAATACTATGGACCTGACCCAGCTTGAGATGTTCAACGCCGTCGCCGCCACCGGCAGCATTACCCAGGCCGCGCAGAAGGTGCATCGCGTCCCTTCGAACCTCACCACCCGCATTCGCCAGCTGGAGGCCGATCTCGGCGTGGAGCTGTTTATCCGCGAGAACCAGCGCCTGCGCCTTTCTCCCGCCGGCCATAGCTTTCTGCGCTATAGCCAGCAGATCCTGGCGCTGGTCGATGAGGCGAGAATGGTGGTGACCGGCGATGAGCCGCAGGGGCTGTTTTCGCTCGGGTCGCTGGAGAGTACCGCCGCGGTCAGGATCCCTTCAGCGCTGGCGCTCTATAACCAGCGCTACCCGAAAATCCATCTCGCGCTCTCGACCGGCCCTTCCGGCAATATGATCGACGGCGTGCTGGAGGGTACCCTGAGCGCGGCATTTATCGACGGACCGCTGGTGCATCCGGGCCTCGAAGGCCTGCCGGTATTTCCGGAAGAGATGATGATCGTCGCCCCCGTGGGCCACGCGCCGATTACGCGCGCCAGCGAGGTGAACGGCGTCAACGTTTACGCGTTTCGCGCCAACTGCTCCTACCGGCGCCATTTTGAAAGCTGGTTTCACGCCGACCGCGCCACCCCCGGGCGGATCCACGAGATGGAGTCCTATCACGGCATGCTGGCGTGCGTGATTGCCGGCGCCGGGCTGGCGCTGATCCCGCGCAGCATGCTGGAGAGCATGCCCGGCCATCAACAGGTTTCCGCGTGGCCGCTGGCCGAAGAGTGGCGCTGGCTAACCACCTGGCTGGTGTGGCGGCGCGGGGCGAAAACCCGCCAGCTGGAGGCGTTTATAGCGCTGCTGAACGAAGATCGGCAACGAGCAGTTTCTCCATAAACAGGCTCAGCGGGTCTTCCTGATAGGGGGCAAAGGGGCTGCGCGTTTGATAGCCGCTGCGGGTATAGAGCCTGACGGCTGCCTGCTGGTAAATGCCGGTTTCGAGGCGCACGGTGTGGCAGTCGCGGCGGCGGGCCTCGCTTTCCAGCGCCTCCAGCAGCCGTTCGCCCAGCATCTGCCCGCGATGGTTAGGATCGATAAACACCCGCTTCATTTCGCCAAAGCCATCGTCGTCAAGGACGATAGCTCCGCAACCCACCGCCTGCTGGTTGTCATCCCGGATAAGCAGCACGATAACCGACTCCGCCTTTAGCTGGCTCAGGTCGACGAGGTGGTTGCTCTCTGCGGGATAGAGTGATTCCTGAAAAGCGTCCAGTTGCGCAATCAGAGCGGTCAGGTCGGGATGGGATAGCGAGGTCGGGGCGATGGTGTACATAGGCGAGCTCCTTTTTTTGAGCCACTGTAGCGCAGCGCGTACGCCCGTTTCTCATAGCATTAACTTATACCTCCGGCATCCTCTTGCGCTAACCAATTGAGCCGCAGTAATTTTATGCCATGACGGTTGATATCAGGAACGGACCATGAATAGCAAAGCGCGCAAGGTGATGATCATCGGTGCAGGCAACGTCGGCACCTCGGCGGCCTATGCGCTATTAAACCAGAATATCTGCGAAGAGCTGATCCTCGTCGATCTCGATAAAACGCGGGCCCAGGCGCACGCGCAGGACCTTAGCGACGCCGCCGCCTATATGCCGGGAATGATGGCGATTTCGGTACGCGATGCCAGCGACTGCGCCGATGTGGATATCGCGGTGATCACCGTCTCCGGCGGCGCGCTGAAAGAGGGAGAGAGTCGCCTGGACGAGCTGACCCGTACGGCGAAAATCGTCCGCAGCATTGTCCCGCGGATGATGGCCAACGGTTTCAACGGTATCTTCCTGATTGCCACCAACCCCTGCGATATTATTACCTGGCAGGTGTGGCAGCTTTCCGGCTTGCCGCGCGGCCAGGTGATCGGTACCGGCGTCTGGCTGGATACTACCCGCCTGCGCCGGGTTCTGGCGCAGGCGCTGGATATTGGCGCCCAGAGTATCGATGCTTTTATTCTCGGCGAACACGGCGACACCCAGTTTCCGGTGTGGTCCCACTCGTCGGTGTACGGCTCGCCGATTGCCGAGGTTTACCAAAAACATACCGGTAAGGCGCTGGATCGTCAGCAAATCGCCGACCGGGTGCGCAAACTCGGGTTTGAGATCTATGCCGGTAAAGGCTGCACCGAATATGGCGTTGCCGGAACCATCGCCGAGATTTGCCGCAATATCTTTACCGGTAGCCACCGCGCGCTGGCCATCTCCTGCATTCTCGATGGCGAGTACGGCATTCGCGGCGCGGCGGTCGGCGTACCGGCCGTACTGGCGCAAAACGGCGTGCAGCAGATAATAGAATTGCAGCTGGCACCAGAGGAAAGGGAGAAGTTCCTTCATTCGGTGGCGGTGATTAAAGCCAATATCGCCCGCCTCAAATAAGGTATAGCCTGGCGTCCTACAGACGCGGAGCCAGGCCAGCCGCCACGAGACATGGCAGCCTCTTTCACGGGATTATGCTAGCGCAGGCCAATTTTGCCAATCAGGTAGGTGACCGCCTGGCCGCCGATCAGCACCCTATCGCCCTGCCACTGACAGCGCAGGTCGCCGCCGCGGGCCGACACCTGACGCGCCTGCATCTGCGTTTTGCCAAGCCTCTCGCCCCAGTAAGGGATCAGCATGCTGTGGGCCGAGCCGGTAACCGGATCTTCGGCAACGCCCTCGCCGGGACAGAAGAAACGGCTGACGAAGTCGTACTCCTCGTCCGCCGCGCTGATGCAGACCATCTTGCCGAGCCGCTGGAGCTGGTGCATGTCCGGGCGGACGGCCTCAACCTGCTGACGATCCGCCAGCACCACCAGATAGTCGCGCCCGACCCGCACGTCCAGCGCGTGGCTAATTCCCAGCCCGGCCAACAGCTCGGCGGGCGGGTTGGCAACTTCCGTCGTCGACCACGCCGGGAGGTCGAGGGTCAGCCAGTCGCCGTTGCGCGTCACCCGCAGCTCGCCGACAAAACGGGTGCTGAACGCGATCGTCGCGGACGGATGGTCAAGGTATTCAAAAATAACGTGCGAGGCCGCCAGCGTCGCGTGGCCGCACAGGTTTATCTCATACTGCGTGGTGAACCAGCGCAGCTCATAGCCTTCATCGGTACGCACGAAGAAGGCGGTCTCCGACTGATTATGCTGCTGCGCCATTTTCAGCAGCGTCTCGTCAGGCAGCCACTCGGTGAGCGGGCATACCGCCGCGGCGTTACCGCCAAAGTTACGATCGCTGAAAGCATCCACCAGATAAAAATCAATTTCCTGCATCGCTGTGTTCCTTTTTTTTTTACTTATCCTCAACATGACATAAAAGCGGGATGCGTACACTATCTATAGAGAAATTAATCTGTTAGCCCTTTTATCTCCGCGGCGGAATAATGAGACGCAGATCACAAAATGATTGTATTTTCACCAGCAATCGTTTTAAGATCGTCTCCTCTTCTTCCTCTAAGCACTCAGTCCAAAACCTATGATTACAAACACGGTTTCACGCAGGGTCGCGTGGCTTCGGGTAGTCACGCTGGCGATCGCCGCTTTTATCTTTAATACCACCGAATTCGCGCCGGTCGGCCTGCTGTCCGATATTGCCGGCAGCTTTGGGATGGAAACCGCTCAGGTCGGCATGATGCTGACTATTTACGCATGGGTTGTGGCCCTGATGTCGCTGCCGTTTATGCTGCTCACCAGCCAGATGGAGCGCCGCCGCCTGCTGATCGGCTTGTTTATTCTGTTTATTGCCAGCCACGTGCTGTCGTTTTTTGCGTGGAGCTTTAACGTGCTGGTGATCAGCCGTATCGGTATCGCCTTCGCCCACGCGGTGTTCTGGTCCATTACCTCGGCGCTGGCGATCCGCATGGCGCCGCCGGGAAAACGCGCCCAGGCGCTGAGCCTGATCGCCACCGGCACCGCGCTGGCGATGGTCTTTGGTATTCCCATCGGCCGCATCGTTGGTCAGTATTTCGGCTGGCGCACCACTTTCCTTGTCATTGGCCTTGGCGCGCTGGTCACGCTGGTGTGTCTCTACAAGCTGCTGCCGAAGCTGCCAAGCGAGCACTCCGGCTCGCTGAAAAGCCTGCCGCTGCTGTTTCGCCGCCCGGCGCTGCTCAGCATCTATCTGCTGACCGCAATCGTGGTGACCGCGCACTACACCGCGTACAGCTACATTGAGCCGTTCGTGCAGACGGTGGCCGGTATGAGCGGTAATTTCGCCACCGTATTGCTGCTGGTGCTCGGCGGCGCGGGGATTATCGGCAGCGTGCTGTTCGGCAAGATGGGCAATAAGCACGCTTCGGGGCTGATTAATATGGCGATTGGCCTGCTGCTGGCCTGTCTGCTGCTGCTGCTGCCGGCATCGCAAAACGCCAACCACCTGATGCTGCTGAGCATCTTCTGGGGCGTGGCGATTATGATTATCGGCCTCGGCATGCAGGTTAAGGTGCTGGCGCTGGCCCCGGACGCGACCGACGTTGCGATGTCGCTGTTCTCGGGGATCTTTAATATAGGAATCGGCGCCGGCGCGCTGGTCGGTAGCCAGGTGAGCACCCATCTGTCGATGGCCTCTATCGGCTACGTCGGAGCCATTCCGGCGCTGGTAGCGCTGGTCTGGGCGGTAATGATTTTCCGCCGCTGGCCGGTGTCGCTGGAAGAGCAGCCCCACCACTCCTGATAGCGGCAATAAAAAAGCCGGATAGCGCCACGCTGTCCGGCTTTTTTTATCGGCTGTTCACCCGTCAGGCATGATAGGTGGTAATGATTTCCAGCACCCCGTTAATAATAAACTGCACGCCCATGCACACCAGCAGGAAGCCCATCAGGCGGGAGATCGCCTCGATGCCGCCCTTCCCGACCATGCGCATAATCGCCCCGGAGCTGCGCAGGCTGGCCCACAGGATCAGCGCCACCAGCGCAAAGGTGATCGGCGGCGCCGCCAGCACCACCCATTCCGGAAACTCAACGCCGTGCTTCACCGTCGACGCCGTACTAATGATCATCGCGATGGTACCCGGCCCGGCGGTGCTCGGCATGGCCAGCGGGACAAAGGCGATATTGGCCGTCGGCTCGTCCTGCAGCTCTTCCGATTTCATTTTGGCTTCCATGGAGTCATGCGCCTTCTGCTGCGGGAAAAGCATCCGAAAACCGATAAAGGCGACAATCAGCCCGCCGGCGATACGCAGACCGGGGATTGAGATACCGAAGGTATTCATCACCACCTGGCCGGCATACCACGCCACCGCCAGAATGATAAAGACATATACCGAGGCCATCAGCGATTGTCGGTTACGCTCGGCGTTGTTCATGTTGCCCGCCAGCCCGAGGAACAATGCGACGGTCGTGAGCGGGTTTGCCAGCGGCAAAATCACCACCAGCCCCAGACTTATCGCTTTAAAAAGTTCCATCATGATTAATTAAGCCCCTGTTAATATTAAACAATTAAAAATTTTACGCTCTGAGTATAACGTTGGTCGTCGGTATCATACCAGCGCTGATATTTTCCTCGCAGCGCCTGCGCAGGCGTGCTTTAGCAAATCGTGTCATCGCCGAATCCATCAGGTTGACTTATTGTTGCCTGGGCAATAATATCCACAGCAATTAAATAATTGCCTGGGCAACCATAGTGAAAAGCACGAGTGACCTGTTTAACGAAATGATCCCCCTCGGTCGCTTGATCCAGATGGTTAACCAGAAAAAAGATCGCCTGCTCAACGAGTACCTCTCTCCGATGGATATCACTTCCACCCAGTTCCGGGTGCTCTGTTCCATTCGTTGCGAAGTATGCATTACCCCCGTTGAGCTGAAAACCGTGCTCTCGGTCGACCCAGGCGCAATGACGCGCATGCTCGATCGCCTGGTCTGTAAAGGCTGGATTGAACGGTTACCCAACCCCACTGACAAACGCGGCGTGCTGGTGCAGTTAACGCCAGACGGCGCGGCGCTATGTGAGCAATGTCATCAGGTTGTGGGTCAGAAATTGCACCAGGAATTAACAAAAAATCTGTCGGCGGATGAAGTGGTCACCCTTGAGTATTTACTCAAGAAAGTCCTGCCGTAATAAGAAGAGGTAAGATGATGTCCAGACGCAATAACGACGCCATCACTATCCATAGTATTTTGTCGTGGATCGAAGATAACCTGGAATCGCCGCTGTCGCTGGAGAAAGTGTCTGAGCGCTCAGGTTACTCTAAATGGCACCTGCAAAGAATGTTCAAGAAAGAGACCGGTCACTCCTTAGGCCAGTACATCCGCAGCCGCAAGCTGACCGAGATCGCCCAGAAGCTCAAGCAGAGCAACGAGCCGATTCTCTACCTGGCGGAGCGCTACGGATTTGAATCGCAGCAAACGCTGACCCGAACCTTTAAAAACTATTTTGACGTTCCGCCGCATAAATATCGCATGACAAATATGCCGGGTGAATCCCGCTATCTAATGCCACTGAACAACTGTTGTTAATCGCCTGCAAAAAGACGTATTGAGGAAATCATGAAACTATTCGCTTCCGCCGCCCTTGTGCTGGTAGCCCTGGCCTCAGGCCAGAGCTATGCGGAGCAAACCACAACTCCGGTTCGCCATAACCACCGCGATGCGATGATAATGCCTTCCGAACATAACGATTCGCCGTTTGATTTCAATCATATGGCTGCCGGTAGCGACAAGTCAGATGAGCTAGGCGTGCCGTACTACAACTAACCGCACGACTCCGGTCTTTTTAGCCCCGCACTGCGGGGCTTTTTTTATCCCCGCGGCGCGCTGACGCGAACCCGCCGCAGGCCAAAGACGTTAATATAGAGCCCGGCCATAATCAGCACCGCCCCGACGAGCTGCAGCCCGCTCAGGGTTTCGCCAAGCAGCAGCGCGGCGCTGGCCATCCCCACCACCGGCACCAGCAGCGAGAGCGGCGCCACCCGCCAGGTCTCGTAGCGCCCGAGCAGCGAACCCCAAATCCCGTAGCCGACAATCGTGGCGATGAACGCCAGATAGAGCAGCGAAAGCACGGTGAGCAGATCGATCTGCACCAGGCTGGCGACCATTTTTTGCGGGCCATCGAGCAGGTATGAGGCCAGCATAAACGGCAGCACCGGGATCAGCGCGCTCCACACCACCAGCGACATGATCTGCGGCTTCTCCTGCCTCGACATGATTTTCTTATTGAAGATGTTCCCGCAGGCCCAGCTCAGCGCCGCCGCCAGGGTCAGCATAAACCCGACCACCGGCACATGCTGGGCGCCGAGGCTCGCCTCTACCAGCACCAGCACGCCGAAAATCGCCAGCGCGATGCCGGCCAGCTGCTTGCCCTGCAGACGTTCACCGAAGGTAAACACGCCGAGAATAATGGTGAAGAACGCCTGCGCCTGCAGCACCAGCGACGCCAGCCCGGCGGGCATGCCGAGGCTGATGGCGCAGAACAGAAAGGCGAACTGCCCAAAACTTATCGTCAGGCCGTAACCCAGCAGCAGGTGCAGGGGAATCCTGGGCCGCGCCACGAACAGCAGCGCCGGGAAGGCAACGAGTAAAAAACGCAGCCCCGCCAGCATCAGCGGCGGCATGTTGTGAAGCCCGAGCTTAATCACCACAAAATTAAGCCCCCAAACGACCACCACCAGCAGCGCCAGCAGCCCGTCTTTACGTGTCATACCCCGTCCCGGCCATTACGCGAATTTTTATCAATGAAATCAAAGTAACGGAAAAATCCTCATTCGGATAGATCATTATTTTTAGCAGGGTCGTTATCCCCCTTTTGCCATAGGGGAATGCTATACAAGCCTGAAAGACCATGTTATTTGTGAACAGCACCACAAAAAATAACATTTATCAGGCAAGGAAAAAATGATACCGACCCTCAGGCGCTCAACGATAGCGCTGCTGGCTTCATCGCTGCTGCTCACCATCGGCCGCGGCGCGACGCTCCCTTTTATGACCATCTTTCTTACCCGCCAGTATCAGCTGGAGGTGGATAAAATCGGCTATGCCATGTCTATCGCCCTGACGGTCGGGGTGGTGTTCAGCATGGGGTTCGGCATTCTGGCCGATAAGTTCGATAAAAAGCGCTATATGCTGGTATCCGTGGCCGCCTTTATCTGCGGGTTTGTGGCAATCCCGCTGGTAAACAGCGTTCCGCTGGTGGTCTTTTTCTTCGCCCTGATCAACTGCGCCTATTCCGTCTTCTCCACCGTATTGAAGGCGTGGTTTGCCGACGTGCTGACGCCGGAAAAGAAGGCGCGGATCTTCTCGCTCAACTATACCTTCCTCAATATCGGCTGGACCGTCGGTCCCCCGCTCGGCACCCTGCTGGTGATGCACAGCATTAACCTGCCGTTCTGGCTGGCTGCGGCCTGCGCCGCGTTTCCGCTGGTGTTTATCCAGCTCTTCGTCCAGCGGACAGCGGTGGCGATCGCTGCGGATAGCGCCAGCCCGTGGTCGCCCTCGGTGCTGCTGCGCGACCGGGCATTGATGTGGTTTACGCTCTCCGGGCTGCTGGCGTCGTTTGTCGGCGGCTCTTTCGCCTCCTGCATTGCCCAGTACGTGCTGGTGGTCGCCGACGGCGACTTTGCCGAGAAAGTGGTGGCGGTCGTTCTACCGGTCAACGCCGCGGTGGTGGTGGCGCTGCAGTACGCCGTCGGACGCAGGCTCAACGCGCGCAATATCCGCCCGCTGATGACCTTCGGTACGCTATGCTTTGTCATCGGGCTGGGCGGGTTTATTCTTTCCGGCAGCAGCCTGCTGCTGTGGGGCGTGTCGGCGGCGATTTTTACTCTTGGCGAGGTTATCTATGCGCCAGGAGAATATATGCTGATCGACAACATTGCGCCGGCGGGCATGAAGGCCAGCTATTTTTCCGCCCAGTCGTTAGGCTGGCTTGGCGCCGCGTTTAATCCGATGATCACCGGGGCGATTCTGACCCATATGCCGCACTGGTCGCTGTTTGTGGTGCTGATGGCGGCGATTATCGCCGCGTGGCTGATGATTTTCCGCGGCATGAACAATCCTCCGCGGCAAAAAGGTTATCCGGTGGCCAGCGCCTGAAGCCTGCCGCCACGGGGCTGTCGGGTCGGTGTCGGGTTAGTGTCGGGAGAGGATCGTGGCGGCCGACGGCGGAAACCTGCAGGCTTCATCTCAGGATTCATCCGGAGAGAGAAAAAATGAACGGTATTAATCAGGTTAAACAGTTACGTCTGCAGCGCGCGTGGTCTCAGGAGCAGCTGGCCGAACTGGCCGGCGTCAGCGTGCGCACCATTCAGCGCATCGAAAACGGCGATCGCCCGGGTCTGGAAACGCTCAGCGCCCTCGCCGCCGTATTTGAGGTTAACGTGGCGAGTCTGAGCGACGACGCCCCCGTCGGTCACGAAGAGTCGCTCGATTTACGCATTGAGGAAGCCAAAGAGCGGGTCCATCAGGAGAGCCGCTTCTTTCGCTCGCTGTCGGTAGCGGTGGTGGTTTGCGTCCTGCTGGCGGTACTCAACCGGATCACCGGCCCCGAAAACGACTGGTCGGCGTGGGTCGCCGCCATCTGGGGCGCGCTGCTGCTGCTGAGAGCGGCCAGGCTGTTTGTCTTCGGCGGGATGACCCGCAGCTGGCGCCAGGCCCGGCTGCAGCGATTATTACTTAAGTAGGCTCCGTTCAGCGCGACGTCAGGCGTCGCGCTGAATGATTATTGCGACTTAGATAGCCACCATTGCGCGCACGCCCTCGGCTTCCATATCCGCGCCCTTTCCCTGCTGAATAATTGTCCCTCGCGACATCACCAGGTAGTGGTCGGCAAGAGCAGCGGCAAAATCATAGAACTGCTCAACCAGCAGGATCGCCATATCGCCGCGGTTCGCCAGCTGGCGGATAACTTCGCCGATCTCCTTAATCACCGAGGGCTGAATGCCCTCCGTTGGCTCGTCGAGGATCAACAGCTGCGGCCGGCTTGCCAGCGCCCGGCCAATCGCCAGCTGCTGCTGCTGACCGCCGGAGAGATCGCCCCCGCGCCGCTGCTTCATCGTTTTTAACACCGGAAACAGCCGATAGATCTCCTCCGGAACCTGACGCGCGTCGCGGGCGGAAAAGCGCGACAGGCCCATCAGCAGGTTCTCTTCAACGGTCAGGCGGGGAAAGATCTCTCGCCCCTGCGGGACATAGGCGATCCCGGCCTGTACGCGCTGGTGGGGCCTGCGCGCCGTGATGGTCTTATCCTGCCATATCACCTCGCCGCTGCGCGCCGGGACCAGCCCCATCAGGCACTTCAGCAGCGTGGTTTTTCCGACGCCGTTGCGCCCCAGCAGGCAGGTTATCTCCCCCGGCCGGGCGGCAAAATCGACGCCGCGCAGAATATGGCTACCGCCGTAGTATTGATGTAACTGGTTAACCTGCAGCATCGGCGCTCCTTAGCGTCCAAGATAAACGTCAATCACCTGTTCGTTGGCCTGCACCTCGCGCAGCGAGCCTTCCGCCAGCACCTGCCCCTGATGCAGCACGGTTACCCGGTCGGCAATCGTTTCAACGAATCCCATATCGTGTTCAACCACCATCAGGGAGTGCTCTCCGGCGAGGGTGCGGAACAGCTCGGCGGTGTATTCGGTTTCGGCGTCGGTCATGCCGGCGGCGGGCTCATCCAGCAGCAGCAGATGCGGTTCCTGCACCAGCAGCATGCCGATTTCAAGGAACTGCTTCTGCCCGTGCGACAGCAGCCCCGCCTGCCGCCCGCGCTCGCCATCGAGGCGCAACAGGCGCAGGGTCTCGCTAATGCGATCCTCCTGCTCCCCGCTCAGCCGCGCGCGCAGGCTGGCCCAGACCGATTTATCGCTTTTCAGCGCCAGCTCGAGATTTTCAGCCACCGTCAGCGCTTCAAAGACCGTCGGCTTTTGAAACTTGCGCCCGATCCCCTGGCGGGCAATGGCTATCGGGTCAAGGGACATCAGGTCGATGGACTGATCGTACAGCGCCCTGCCGCTCTGCGGCCGGGTTTTGCCGGTAATCACGTCCATCAGGGTGGTTTTTCCGGCGCCGTTGGGCCCGATAATACAGCGCAGCTCGCCCACGCCAATCTGCAGCGAGAGGTCGGTCAGCGCCTGGAAGCCGTCGAAGTTGACGTTAATTTTTTCCAGCTGCAGCACCGGGTCGGTTTGCTCGCGAAAGCGATCCGTCGGCAGCTGGCGGGTAAACAGGCCGTCATCCGGTTGCATCAGCGGTCTCCTTTACGCAGCAGGCCAATCACCCCACGCGGTAAAAAGAGGGTGACGATGATAAAAATCAGTCCAAGAAACAGCTGCCAGTACTCCGGGATCGCCATCGTAAAGTAGCTTTTCGCGCCGTTGACCAGCCCCGCGCCCAGCACCGGGCCGACCAGGGTTCCGCGGCCGCCGAGCGCCACCCAGATGGCGGCCTCAATCGAGTTGGTGGGCGACATTTCGCCTGGGTTAATAATCCCCACCTGCGGAACGTACAGCGCCCCCGCCAGCCCGCACAGCACGGCGGAGAGCGTCCACACCAGCAGCTTAAAGCCGCGCGGGTCGTAGCCGCAGAACATCAGCCGGTTTTCGGCGTCGCGCACCGCGGTCAGAATACGGCCAAACTTGCTGGTCGCCAGGCGAAAGCCTATCCACAGCGTTAACAGCAGCAGCAGTACCGTCGCCATAAACAGCGCCGCGCGGGTGCCGGTCGCGGTGACGGAGAAGCCGAGCAGCGTGGTGAAGCCGGTAAAACCGTTGTTGCCGCCGAAGCCGGTCTCGTTGCGGAAAAAGAGCAGCATGCCGGCGTAGGTCAGCGCCTGGGTCATTATCGAGAAGTAGGCCCCTTTGATTTTGGAGCGAAAGGCAAACCAGCCGAACACCAGCGCCAGCAGCCCGGGAACCAGCACCACCAGCAGCATCGCCCAGGCAAAGTGCTGGGTTCCCCACCAGAACCACGGCAGCTCGGTCCACGACAGGAAGGACATAAACGCCGGCAGACCGTCGCCGGCCGCCTGACGCATCAGATACATGCCCATCGCATAGCCGCCCAGCGCAAAGAAGATGCCGTGGCCCAGCGACAGCATGCCGGCGTAGCCCCACACCAGGTCCAGCGCTACCGCAACGACGGCGTAGCAGAGGATCTTGCCGGTCAGGGTCAGCAGCCAGGTCGGCACCGCCAGCGGATGCGACTGAGGCAGCAGCGCCAGAAACGGCATGCACAGCAGCGCCATTATCACCAGCGCCCCAAGCCACCGCAGCGGCCGCGGCGCGTTGCGCGCAAGTCGTAAGGTCATCGGTTGGCTCATCAGTCAATCACCCTGCCTTTTAACGCGAACAGCCCCTGCGGGCGTTTCTGGATAAACAAAATAATCAGCACCAGGATCAGAATTTTGCCCAGCACCGCGCCCAGCTGCGGCTCGAGGATTTTGTTAAAGATCCCGAGACCAAACGCCGCCACCACGCTGCCCGCCAGCTGGCCGACGCCGCCCAGCACCACCACCAGAAACGAGTCGATGA
>NZ_JAQGFU010000103.1:0-15517 GCF_030078455.1 Klebsiella sp. Ech2A
CAGCTGATTGCCGTGCTGTTTGGGCTGGCCGAGGCTGATTCAAACCTGCCGCAGGCGCTGCGCGCCCATTTTGCCTTTGTGGAAGACCGCCTGAATCAGCCGGACTCTGCGCAGCGCGATCGCTGGTTCCAGCGTTTTCGCGACGGGGAGCTGGTGGGCAGCGGCTGGACCGAAACGGGGGCGGTGAAGCTGGGGGAGGTGAATACTCAGGTGATGCCGGACGAGCGCGGCTGGCGGCTCAGCGGCGAGAAGTTTTACAGCACCGGGACGCTGTACGCCGACTGGATTGACGTCTTTGCCCGCCGCAGCGACAACGGCGGCGACGTGATAGCGCTGGTCAGTACCAGGCAGAGCGGGGTGGAGCGCGACGACGACTGGGACGGCTTTGGCCAGCGGCTGACCGGCAGCGGCACCACCCGCTTTCGGCAGGCGCAGGTTGAGCAGGAGCACGTCTACGATTTTGCCGAGCGCTTTCGCTACCAGACCGCTTTCTACCAGCATATCCTGCTGGCGACGCTGGCGGGTATCGGCCTGGCGGTGGAGCGCGATGCCGCCGCAGGGGTGAGAAAACGCTCCCGTATGTACAGCCACGGCAACGCCGCCGTGCCGCGCGACGATCCTCAGGTGTTGCAGGTGGTCGGGCAAATCAGCAGCTGGGCGTGGGCGACCCGCGCGGCGGTGCTGCAGGCGGCGGAGTCTTTACAGCAGGCCTATATCGTTCACGCCAGCGGCGACGAGGCGCTGATTGCGCAGCGTAATCGTCTGGCGGAAGTGGAAGCGGCACAGGCGCAGGTGATTGCCAGCGACTGGATACCGCGGGCGGCGACCGAGCTGTTTAACGCCCTCGGCGCGTCGGACACCCGGGTCGGCAAAGCGCTCGATCGCCACTGGCGCAACGCGCGCACGGTGGCCTCGCACAATCCGGTTATCTATAAAGCGCGCAACATCGGCAGCTGGCTGGTCAACGGCGAAGCGCCGACCTTTATCTGGCAGATAGGCAACGGCGAGAAAACGCAGGGGTAAGGAAAGCGGCGACGGGGAAAGCCGTCGCCGTTAATCACTACTTATCCTGCGACCAGGTGGCGCTGCGCACGTCCACTTTGACCGGCAGCAGGCCGACGCGGGTGAAGGTATCCGCCAGCGCCTGCTGTTCGTTATAGACCGCAGGCGTCATGCGTTCGGCGCCGTAGGGCAGGCGGGCCAGCGCCTTCAGCCAGATAGCCTTATCCAGCCCGGTGGAGGTCGCCAAAATTCCGGCGGCATCGTCCTGATGGGCGTTGGCCCAGTCGCTCAGCTTGCCCAGCTCATCAACGACCTGCTTCGCGGTATCCGGATAGGATTCGGCAAATTTACGGCTGGCGAGATAGAAGGTGTAGTGCGGCACCAGCCCCTCGGCGTTGCGGATCTGCCGCGCCTTAGCGTTGGTTTCGACTTCGGCAAGGTACGGATCCCAGATAACCCAGGCATCGATGGCGCCGCGCTGGAAGGCGGCGCGGGCGTCGGCCGGCGGCAGATAGACCGGGGTAATATCTTTATAACTCAGCCCGGCCTTTTCCAGCGCGGTTACCAGCAGATAGTTGACGTCCGAGCCTTTATTCAGCCCCACGCGCTTGCCTTTCAGGTCAGCCACGCTGCGAATGGTTGAGCTTTCCGGCACCACGATGGCTTCGGTTTTGGGGTTCGCCGGAGAGTGGGCGAGGTAAACCAGATCCGCCTGCGCCGCCTGAGCGAAGGCCGGCGGGGCGTCGCCGGTGGCCGCCAGATCGATGCTGCCGACGTTCAGCCCTTCCAGCATCTGCGGGCCGGCGGGGAATTCCACCCAGCGCACGGCGATCCCCTCTTTTTTGAAGGTCTCATCGAGGGTGCCGCGATATTTCAGCAGGGCGAAAATATTGGCCTTCTGGTAGCCAATGTTGACGGTTTCCGGCGCCTTCGCCAGCGCGGAAGCGGACAGACCGAGCAGCAACGGCAGCAGGGCCAGATGGAACCTTTTAGACATGATTTGTTCTCCATTAGCGGTTTCCCGTAAGGTAGCAAATCGTCCTTATAACCAATAAATAACTAAATTTTAATCTATATAACCGAAATGGCTTTCAGGCGGGACTGCGGGGAGAGTCCCGGCGAACGGTGGTCCGCCGGGAAAGGGCATTAATCGCAGGTCACGATTTTCATCGCCAGGCCACCGCGCGACGTTTCGCGGTACTTGGCGTTCATATCCTTGCCGGTTTCGTACATCGTCTCGATAACCTTATCCAGGCACACGCGCGGTTCGCTGGTGCGGCGCAGCGCCATCCGGGCGGCGTTAACGGCCTTCACCGCGGCGATGGCGTTACGCTCGATGCACGGCACCTGAACCTGGCCGGCAACCGGGTCGCAGGTCAGGCCCAGGTTGTGCTCCATGCCGATTTCGGCGGCGATGCACACCTGGCCCGGGCTGCCGCCCAGCAGCTCGGTTAAGCCGGCCGCCGCCATCGAACAGGCGACGCCAACCTCGCCCTGGCAGCCCACTTCGGCGCCGGAAATCGAGGCGTTCATCTTATACAGCGAGCCAATTGCGCTGGTTACCAGCAGGTAGCGCGCCAGCGAGTTGGCGTTAACCTTGCGGATAAACTTATCGTAGTAGGCCAGTACCGCCGGCACGATCCCGCAGGCGCCGTTGGTTGGCGCGGTGACCACGCGGCCGCCGGCGGCGTTCTCTTCGTTGACTGCCAGGGCGAACATGTTAATCCAGTCAACGACCGCCATCGGATCGCTGTTGGTATTGTCCTGGCTGACCAGCATCCGGCGTAACGCTGCGGCACGACGCGGGACCCGAAGCTTGCCCGGCAGTACGCCTTCGGTGCTGATGCCGCGCTCGATACCGCCGCTCATCACGTCCCAGACGGCGGAAAAGTGCTGCTCCAGCTCTTCTTTGCTGTGCAGCGCCAGCTCGTTTTGCATCATCAGGCCGGAAAGCGAGAGCCCGCTTTCGCGGCAGTGCCGCTGTAAATCAGCCGCGTTTTTGTACGGATAAGGCACGGCAACCGGCGCGTCGTTGCTCTGGCCGAAGTGCTGCTCGTCGACGATAAAACCGCCGCCGATGGAGTAGTAAGTTTGGGTGTAGAGCACCTTATCGCCGCCGATGGCGGTAATGCGCATGCCGTTTTCATGCAGCGACAGGTTGTCGGCATGGAAATTCATGCAGCGGTCAACCGGGAAGTCGACTTCCTGCTGGCCGTTTGCCAGCATCAGGCGCCCGTGGGTGTTGACGTCCTGAATAAACGCCGGAATGGCGTCAATGTCGACGCTATCGGGCATGTTGCCCGCCAGACCCATAATAATCGCAATGTCGGTATGGTGGCCTTTGCCGGTCAGGGAAAGGGAGCCGTAGACGTCGACGATGACGGTGGTGACGTCGGCAAGCAGCCCGCGTGCGATAAGGTCGTCGGTGAACTGTTTGCCCGCTTTCATTGGCCCCACGGTGTGGGAGCTGGAAGGGCCGATGCCGATTTTAAAGATATCGAATACGCTGATCATGTTGCACATCCAGAACTGTCGGAAAGCGCGCCGCCGGCGGGCGGCGCGAGGGGGGAGATTAGCTGAACAGGGAGTAGAAAATAGCGGAGATAGCAATCAGGCCCATCAGCACCACGAAGACGTTGCTGACGTGGCCGCTGTATTTGCGCATCGCCGGGACTTTCTGAATCGCGTACATCGGCATCAGGAACAGAATCATCGCGATAATCGGGCCGCCGAGAGTTTCGATCATACCCAGAATGCTGGGGTTCAGCGTCGCTACAATCCAGGTGGTGACCAGCATGAACAGCGCAGTGATCTTGTTCAGCTTGTTGATTTCGATGGATTTACCTTTTCCGCGCAGGGATTTAATCACCATGCCGTTAAAGCCTTCACGGGCGCCGAGATAGTGGCCGAGGAAGGATTTAGTGATGGCAATCATCGCAATGATCGGCGCCATCCAGGCAATCAGCGGGGCGTTAAAGTGGTTCGCCAGGTAAGAGAGAATCGAGATGTTCTGATCTTTCGCCGCCGCCAGGTCCGCAGGGGAGAGGCTCAGCACGCAGCTGAAGACGAAGAACATCACGGTAATGACCATCATGATGTGCGCGCGAGCGAGGATGCTGGAGCATTTCTTCTCCGCGCCCTGGCCGTACTCTTCACGCTTCGCCACGGCGAAGGAGGAGATGATCGGCGAGTGGTTAAAGGAGAACACCATCACCGGGATCGCCAGCCACAGGGTCATCCACAGGCCGTTGCCGGTAGAGGTTGCGCTGCTCAGGGAGAGGGTTTCCAGCGCCGCGCCGTTCCACTCTGGGATCAGGTACAGGGCCAGAATCATCAGGGCGACCACGAACGGGAAGACCAGTACGCTCATCGCTTTCACAATCATCTGCTCGCCGAAGCGCACGATGGTCATCATCCCGACGATCAGGATCAGCGACAGAATTGCGCGCGGCGGCGGCGTCATGTGCAGCTGGTGCAGCATAAAGCTCTCGACGGTATTGGTAATCGCAACGCTATACACCAGCAGAATCGGGTAGATAGCGAAGAAGTAGAGCAGGGTAATCAGCTTACCTGCGCCCACGCCAAAGTGTTCTTCTACGACTTCGGTGATGTCTTCCCCCGGATTCTTGCCGGAAAGCACAAAACGGGTCATCCCGCGGTGGGCAAAGAAAGTCATCGGGAAAGCCAGAATAGCCATGATGATCAGCGGGATCAGACCGCCGACGCCGGCGTTGATCGGCAGGAACAGAACGCCTGCGCCGATAGCCGTGCCGTACAGGCCCAGCATCCACATGGTGTCGGTTTTGCGCCATCCGCTGCGGGTTTCGCCCGAAACGATAGTGCTGGTTTGCGTGGTTTCCATCTGTATCTCCTGGAGGAAGCGACAAAAAATAATAAATAAAATCAATTAAGTAATATTAAATTCGTTTGTTTACGGTTTTTTCGTGATTTTCTCCGTAACAAGTGGGGCGGAAAGATACATTCATATTGGAAATCTATCAGTGATCGCGATCTCAATTGCAATAATCCACTTTCGGGGTGGATATTTTTAGTCCAACAGTCTGTTTCTGATGTTCAGCCAGATATTTGTGGCGCGAAGGCTAACATTCGCAGCATATGAGATAAAAGCGTGGCGGCGTAATAACGAGGTTTACGCTGTAAAAATGAGATGTTCTCGATGTTTTAGCTCTCAAGTATCTTTTTTGTGGTGATATTTATTGCTGTTTTTGGAAAGGCAAACGATTGGCTTTGTAAAAAGCTACAGAACATTCACAAAGAAAATAGATTTCAGAAAGGAGGCGCAGGAGAGCCGGGGACAGCAGATTATCATGTCGGAGAACGGGAGAACGGGAGAACGGGAGAACGGGAGAACGGGAGAACGGGAGCGGAGGTGCGCTGGGGGCAGGAGAACGGAAGTGCGGACTGGATTGCCCGGGCAGGGCGTTAGCCGCCGCCCGGGAGGGTCAGAACAGGGTTCAGGAGCCTATTTCATAGCAAGGGATATAGGCGCTGCCGCCCGGCAGCTTCATGCGGTGCTGGGCGACAAAGCCCTGCAGCAGATCGTCCATCCGGCGCATGATCTCCGCATCGCCGTGCAGCTTATAGGGGCCGTATTTTTCAATCGCCTGGATGCCGACCTCTTTGACGTTCCCGGCGACGATCCCGGAGAAGGCGCGGCGCAGATCCGCGGCCAGCACTTCTACCGGCTGGTCCGGATAGAGCTTGAGGTTGGCCATATTCTCGTGCGTCGGATCGAACGGCATCTGCAGGTCCGGCGAAATACGAATCGACCAGTTAAAGCTGTAGGCGTCGTCGGTTTCCCGGCGGCTCTCTTTGACCAGCGGCATCGCTTTCTTCAGCTGACGCGCCACTTCGCTGGCGTCGTCAATGATAATCTTGTAGTGACGACGCGCCGATTCGCCCATGGTGTGGACGATGAACTCATCCAGCACGCGGAAATAGTTCGCGCTCTCTTTTGGTCCGGTGAGGATCAGCGGCAGCACCTGCGCCTTGTTGGCCGGGTGCATCAAAATGCCCAGCAGATAGAGCAGCTCTTCTGCCGTACCCACCCCGCCCGGGAAGATAATGATACCGTGGGCGATGCGCACGAAGGCCTCAAGGCGCTTTTCGATATCCGGCATGATGATCAGCTCGTTCACCAGCGGGTTCGGCGGCTCGGCGGCAATAATCGAAGGTTCGGTCATGCCGATAAAGCGGCTGTCTTTGTAGCGCTGCTGGGCATGGCCAACCGCGGCGCCTTTCATCGGCGCTTCCATCGCGCCAGGGCCGCAGCCGGTGCAGATATTCAGCTCGCGCAGGCCGAGCTGGGTCCCGACGCGGCGGGCGTAGAGATATTCGGTCTCATTAATTGAGTGGCCGCCCCAGCAGAAGATCATATTGGGCGCTTCGCCGACGTGCAGGGCGCGGGCGTTGCGCAGAATCGAGAACACCAGGTTGGTGATATGCACCGAACTTTCGAGGTCGAGGTTCGGCAGACGAACGGTATTATGAATCTGCCCGTAAACGAACAGGATGTCGCGCAGCACGGCAAACAGGTTGGCCTGCAGGGAGCGGATAATCCGCCCGTCAACGAACGCCTCTTCCGGCGGGTTGATCAGTTCCAGCTTCACGCCGCGTTCGCGACGCAGCACGTTAATATCGAAGTTTTCAAAACGAGACAGCAGCTCTTTGCTGTTATCGGTCAGGCTCCCCGAGTTGAGCACGGCAAGCGAACAGTTACGAAAGAGTTGATACAGGTCACTGCTGGCGGTGCGTTTAAGCATATCCACTTCCAGCTGTGACAGCATATCCATTGAACCAAGCGGGCTAACATGTGTAATCAAGTGAACTCCTTAACAGGACGATTATCGTCTTCCTGTGATTACAATAGCCCTGCCTGCGGCGTTTTCACAACCTTGCGTACGCGTGAAGGCACGCAAAGTTGTGAAAATTCTTTGCTACTGGCGCGCCAGACGAGCGATAGCCGGAACAAAGTCCGCGTTGCTGCGCCACGGGTTGATGTCGAGGCCGCCGCGGCGGGTGTAGCGGGCGTAGACGGAGAGCGACTGCGGCCGGCAGAAGCGCAGGAGGTCGTTGAAGATCCGCTCGACGCACTGCTCGTGAAACTCGTTATGGTGGCGGAACGAGACCAGGTAGCGCAGCAGCTTTTCACGATCGATTTTTGGCCCGCGATACTGGATTTGCACCGAGCCCCAGTCCGGCTGGTGGGTGATCAGGCAGTTGGATTTCAGCAGATGGCTCACCAGCGTCTCTTCGACGATTTGGTCGCCGGCGGCGTCCAGCAGGTAGTCGGTGCTGAATTCATAGCTATCAACTTCGATATCCTGATCGTCGATGCAGGTGCCGTGCAGATGGGCCACCGGCTGGCCTTCGAGTTCGTCGAGGCGATAGAGCGCAACCGTCACCTCACCCTGCGCGCAGGCGCTAAGGTCGCGCGTCAGGGTCGCCTGCACCTCCTGCCAGTCGGCAAAGCGGGTCTGGTTGAAGCTGTTGAGATAGAGCTTAAAGCTCTTCGACTCCACCAGGTTCACGCTGGTATCGCTCAGCTCGACGTGGCCCACCGCAACCTGCGGCAAACCTTTTGCATTCAGCCAGGAGAGCTCGTACAGCGTCCAGATATCGCCGCCGTGGAAGGGCAGGCTGTCGGCGTGCAGGCCCAGCGGATCGCGGTTCAGGCTGCGCGGCACGCCCTGCAGCAGGGAGGCGTCGTAGGTATCGCGGTAATCGGTTGATTTACCGAGCGTCAGGCCGGCGAGGGCCTGATGATTCTCATAAGAAGACATGTTTCACCATAGTAAAGCGGGTACACTATTCGCTAAGTGTATCCTGGCTAACGTGAAGAGAGAAACCGGTGGACAATCAGACCGCAGAAGCGCTGCAAGCATTTACCCAACGTTATTGCGACGCCTGGCAGCAGCAGCGCGCAAGCCTGCCGCGCAGCGAAGAGCTTTACGGCATCCCGTCGCCCTGTATCAGCGCGACGGACGGCGACGCCGTTTTCTGGCAGCCGCAGCCCTTTTCTCTCCCCGCCAATATCAGCGCGGTTGAAAGGGCCTTCGATATTGTGGTACAACAGCCGGCTCATAGCTATTATACCACCCAGTTCGCCGGCGATATGCAGGCGCGCTTTGCGGGCGAAACGATGACCCTGCTGCAGGCCTGGAGCCCGGATGACTTCCAGCGCATGCAGGAAAATCTGATTGGCCATCTGGTGGTGCAAAAACGCCTGAAGCTGTCGCCGACGCTGTTTATCGCCACGCTGGACAGCGAGCTGGACGTTATCTCCGTTTGTAACGTCAGCGGCGAAGTCCTCAAAGAGACCCTCGGCACGCGCAGGCGTACGACCCTTTCTGCCTCCCTGGCGAGTTTTCTTAACCAGCTCGATCCGGTTGTGTAATCCATTATGCCTGCCCGTTTGTGAGAGATCTCTTACAAGACCTGTAAGAGATCGTCATCATTTAAATCATTTTTCAACTATTTAATTTTTAACAAATCATTTTAATTCATGTGGTTAGGTTTTATATCGTCTTTTTTAGTGGTGACTAATCTTAAGAGATTGTCGTATGAAGGGTTGTAAGACGAGGCGGAATCAGTGATCCTATGTACGTCGACAGGAAGTCGCGAAATGAAGTGAACATCAGGATGATGACGCTTCTGCAGGACCCGCCGGGAAGGCGTAGCAAGGACAGGCTTCAGGATGAAGCACAGGATAACGCAGGATAGCGTAAAGGACACCTCCAGGATGGAGAACGTGAGCCGCTCATGATGAACGGTGGATCAGGAAGATCGGGATAGACTTAAGGACAGGTAATTTCACATCGGGGTGGTGTGAAAGCAGGATGCACTGGTTTATGGATGAACATGGTCAGGAGACCTCAGGAAAAGTTTTCACGGACGAGCAGGGAGCACCAATGTAGCTGGATTGCTGCGAAACGAACCGGGAGCACTGTTTATACAGTGCTCCCTTTTTTTATTTCTCTTCTGAATTTGCTATTCTGCGCCGGTTTACAACTCATCGAGGTTTCCCCATGACTCTTCACCTCAGCGTGCGCGAGCGCCTGCACGCGATTGAAGCGCTGCTGCGCGACACGCAGCACTGGCAGGAAAACGCGCCGCAAAGCAGCGCCTTTGCCAGCGACAGCCCGTTCTGCATGGATACCATGGAGCCGCTGGAGTGGCTGCAGTGGGTGCTGATCCCGCGTATGCATCAGCTGCTGGACGCTGAGCAGCCGCTGCCGCAGAGTTTTGCCGTCGCCCCTTATTATGAGATGGCCCTTGATGCCGCCCACCCGCTGCGCGATCGCGTGCTGGCGGAGCTGCTGCTGCTGGATACCCTTTTTGCGAGCGACGACGCCTGATGCTGGAAATTATCTATCAGGACGAGTGGCTGGTGGCGGTCAATAAGCCCTCCGGCTGGCTGGTGCACCGCAGCTGGCTGGATCGCGATGAGAAAGTGGTGGTCATGCAAACGGTCCGCGATCAGATTGGCCAGCACGTCTTTACAGCCCATCGCCTCGACAGACCGACCTCCGGCGTGCTGCTGATGGGGCTATCAAGCGAGGCGGGAAGGCGGCTGTCGCAGCAGTTTGAGCAGCACCAGATGCAAAAACGCTACCACGCCATTGCCCGCGGCTGGCTGACCGAAGAGGCGCTGCTCGATTATCCGCTGGTTGAAGAGCTGGACAAAATAGCCGACAAGTTCGCGCGCGAAGATAAAGGCCCGCAGCCGGCGGTCACCCACTATCGTGGCCTGGCGACGGTAGAGATGCCGGTCGCCACAGGACGCTATCCGACGACGCGCTACAGCCTGGTTGAGCTGGAGCCTAAAACGGGGCGTAAGCACCAGCTGCGCCGCCATCTCTCCCACCTGCGCCACCCGATTATCGGCGACAGCAAGCACGGCGATCTGCGCCAGAACCGCAGCGCGGTGGAAAACTTTGCCTGCGACCGCCTGATGCTGCACGCCAGCCAGCTCTCGTTAACCCATCCGTTTACCGGCGAGCCGCTGGTCATTCGCGCCAGCCTGGACGACGTGTGGATGCGGGCGCTGTCGCAGTTTGGCTGGCGAGGTCTTCTGCCGTTAAATGAAAGGGTTGAGTTTGCAGACGACAGCGGTCAGGATGAACGGATTGAGGTCAATCCAGGGAGATAAAGATGGCAGAAGTCGGGATTTTTGTCGGTACGATGTACGGTAACGCGCTGCTGGTCGCTGAAGAAGCTGAAGCCATTTTGAGCGGCCTTGGCCACAAGGCGAAGGTGTTCGAAGACCCGGAGGTTCAGGACTGGGAGCCCTACAGCGGCAAATACGTTCTGGTCGTGACGTCAACGACCGGACAGGGCGATCTGCCGGACAGCATCATTCCGCTGTATGAAGGCATTAAGGATATGTACCAGCCGCACCTGCGCTACGGAATCATCGCGCTCGGCGACAGCACCTACGCTAACTTCTGCGGCGGCGGCAAGACCTTTGATGCGCTGCTGCAGGAGCAGGGCGCAAAGCGCGTCGGGGACATGCTGACGATCGACGCCAGCGAAGACCCGGAGCCCGAAGGCGTGTCCAACCCGTGGGTTGAACAGTGGGCGACCCTGCTCGAATAAGCGGGTGAAAAGTGACGCTCTCTCCCTACGCAGAGGGCGTCCCTTCTGGAGGCCAGCGCCGGATAAACGCCCAACGGGATCGTACCCGCACTCGCCTGCCAGGGGTTCAGGCACCTGCCTAAAAACCACTCGCCGAAAGCGGTTTTTTCCGCCTGTTTTCACCGGGTCAAGAGAGACATTTCACACTCCTGCCGTTTGCACCGTCGCCGGCAGCGCTAACCGGCGGTTGCTTTTCATTTCCGTGAACTACCCCCCATCCGATTAGGCATAAGCCATAAATCGATTTCAGCACGTCCCGCAAAGCTGTGTATGTGCACGGTGAGCCGGCCATGTCCTCTTTTTATACTTTTCCTGCCAGTTTGAAAAAGCAAAATGCCAGATAAAACGAAAACACTAACACGTCATTCTGACTACCCTACAGGTTGTGCTGTTCAGAATGAACGTAGCTAATTGCTATGATTCAGGAGTGCAACAATGAGTACATTAAGTCAGGCGGCGAGCGGCGCGGAAAAACGCACCAACGCCCGCTACTGGATAGTGGTGATGCTGTTTATCGTCACCTCTTTTAACTACGGCGACCGCGCGACGCTGTCGATTGCCGGCTCGGAAATGGCCAAAGATATTGGCCTCGACGCGGTGGGAATGGGCTACGTTTTCTCTGCGTTCTCATGGGCCTACGTTATTGGTCAGATCCCCGGCGGTTGGCTGCTCGATCGCTTTGGTTCAAAACGGGTCTATTTTTGGTCGATCTTCATTTGGTCGATGTTTACCCTCCTGCAGGGCTTCGTCGATATCTTTAGCGGTTTTGGCATCATCGTCGCGCTGTTTACCCTGCGATTCCTCGTCGGCTTAGCGGAGGCGCCGTCCTTCCCCGGCAACAGCCGCATCGTCGCGGCCTGGTTCCCGGCGCAGGAGAGGGGCACCGCGGTCGCTATTTTTAACTCCGCCCAGTACTTTGCCACCGTTATCTTCGCGCCGATCATGGGCTGGCTGACCCACGAAGTCGGCTGGTCGCACGTCTTCTTCTTTATGGGAGGTCTGGGGATCGTGATTAGCTTCGTGTGGCTGAAAGTGATCCACGAGCCGAATCAGCACCCGGGCGTCAACAAGAAAGAGCTGGAGTACATTGCCGAAGGCGGCGCGCTGATCAATATGGATCAGAAGAAAAGCGCGCAGAAAGTTCCATTCAGTGAAAAATGGAATCAGATCAGGCAGCTGATCGGATCGCGAATGATGGTCGGGATCTACATTGGCCAGTACTGCATCAACGCGTTGACCTACTTCTTTATCACCTGGTTCCCGGTCTATCTGGTGCAGGCGCGCGGCATGTCGATTTTGAAAGCCGGGTTTGTCGCCTCCGTTCCCGCCATCTGCGGCTTTGTTGGCGGCGTCTTAGGCGGCATTATCTCCGACTGGCTGATGCGCCGCACCGGCTCGCTGAATATTGCCCGCAAGACCCCCATCGTGCTTGGTATGCTGCTGTCGATGGTAATGGTGTTCTGTAACTACGTTAACGCGGAATGGATGATTATCGGCTTTATGGCGATGGCCTTCTTCGGCAAGGGCATTGGCGCGCTGGGCTGGGCGGTGATGGCGGATACCGCTCCGAAAGAGATAAGCGGCCTCTCCGGCGGTCTGTTCAATATGTTCGGCAATATCTCCGGTATCGTCACCCCTATTGCCATCGGCTACATCGTCGGGACGACGGGCTCGTTCAACGGGGCGCTGATTTATGTCGGGATACATGCGCTGGTGGCGGTACTGAGCTACCTGGTGCTGGTGGGGGATATTAAACGTATCGAACTGAAGCCTGTAAGGGAACGCTAACGATGAATACACAATCGACTCCGATCGTCACCGACATGAAGGTGATCCCGGTGGCCGGGCATGACAGTATGCTGCTGAATATCGGCGGCGCGCACGGCGCCTGGTTTACCCGCAATATTGTGGTACTCACCGACAGCGCCGGCAACACCGGCGTCGGTGAGGCCCCCGGCGGCGAGGTTATCTATCAGACGCTGGTAGACGCTATTCCGCAGGTGCTGGGGCAGGAAATTGCGCGCCTGAACAAGGTGGTTCAGCAGGTGCATAAAGGCAATCAGGCGGCGGATTTCGACACTTTCGGAAACGGCGCCTGGACCTTCGAACTGCGGGTTAACGCGGTGGCGGCGCTGGAGGCTGCGCTGCTGGATCTGCTGGGCAAAGCGCTGAATGTCCCGGTGTGCGAGCTGCTGGGGCCGGGCAAACAGCGCGACGCGGTCACCGTTCTGGGCTATCTCTTCTATATCGGCGATCGCAATAAAACCGATCTGCCGTATCTGGAGACCACCCCTGGCCCGCACGACTGGTACCACCTGCGGCATCAGGAGGCGCTGAGCAGCGAAGCGGTGGTCCGACTCGCCGAGGCCGCCCAGGACCGCTACGGCTTTAAAGATTTCAAGCTTAAGGGCGGCGTGCTGCCGGGCGAGCAGGAGATTGACACCGCTCGCGCGCTGAAAAAACGCTTCCCGGATGCGCGTATTACCGTCGATCCGAACGGCGCCTGGCTGCTGGATGAAGCCATCAGGCTCTGCAAAGGCCTGCAGGACGTGCTGACCTACGCCGAGGATCCCTGCGGCGCCGAACAGGGCTTTTCCGGTCGCGAGGTGATGGCGGAATTCCGCCGCGCCACCGGGCTGCCGGTAGCAACCAATATGATTGCCACTAACTGGCGTGAAATGGGGCACGCGGTGATGCTCAACGCGGTGGATATCCCGCTCGCCGATCCGCACTTCTGGACCTTGTCCGGCGCGGTGCGGGTCGCGCAGCTGTGCGATGACTGGGGGCTGACGTGGGGCTGCCACTCAAATAACCACTTCGATATTTCACTGGCGATGTTTACCCACGTCGGGGCGGCGGCGCCGGGCAACCCGACCGCCATCGATACCCACTGGATTTGGCAGGAGGGCGACTGCCGCCTGACCAAAAATCCGCTGCAGATTGAAAACGGCAGGATTGCCGTACCGGACGCGCCGGGCCTGGGCGTCGAACTGGACTGGGAGCAGGTGCAAAAGGCGCACGAGGCCTATAAGACGCTGCCCGGAGGGGCGCGTAACGACGCCGCACCGATGCAGTACCTGATCCCGGGCTGGAAATTTGACCGCAAACGTCCCGTTTTCGGCCGCAATTAATGAGAAAAGGATTCAATTATGACGACGCAATTCTCAACGCCGGTAGTCGCCTCTATGCAGGTTATCCCGGTGGCCGGTCACGACAGCATGCTGATGAATCTCAGCGGCGCGCACGCGCCGTATTTCACCCGCAATATCGTGATTATTAAAGATAACTCGGGTCACACCGGGGTGGGTGAAATTCCTGGCGGCGAGAAGATCCGCCAGACCCTGGAGGATGCCGCGGCGCTGGTTGTCGGCAAAACTCTCGGCGAATACAAAAACGTGCTGGGCGCCGTTCGCCAGCAGTTTGCCGACCGCGATGCCGGCGGCCGCGGTTTGCAAACCTTTGACCTGCGTACCACTATTCATGTGGTGACCGGGATTGAAGCGGCACTGCTGGACCTGCTCGGGCAGCACCTTGGGGTGAACGTGGCTTCGCTGCTGGGCGACGGGCAGCAGCGTAGCGAAGTGGAAATGCTTGGCTACCTGTTCTTCGTCGGCAACCGCCAGGCCACGCCGCTGGCCTACCAGAGCCAGACGGATGAGAAGTGTGACTGGTATCGGCTGCGCCACGAAGAGGCCATGACCCCGGATGCCGTCGTGCGCCTGGCGGAAGCGGCCTATGAGAAGTACGGCTTCAACGATTTCAAACTCAAAGGCGGCGTGCTGGCCGGCGAGGAAGAGGCCGAGTCTATCGTCGCGCTGGCGAAGCGCTTCCCGCAGGCGCGGGTGACGCTTGACCCGAACGGCGCCTGGCTGCTCGATGAAGCCATCGCCATTGGTAAACAGCTGAAAGGCGTGCTGGCCTACGCGGAAGATCCGTGCGGGGCCGAGCAGGGCTACTCCGGCCGGGAGGTGATGGCTGAATTCCGCCGCGCCACCGGTCTGCCGACGGCGACCAACATGATTGCCACCGACTGGCGGCAGATGGGGCACACCCTGTCGCTGCAGTCGGTTGATATCCCGCTGGCCGATCCGCACTTCTGGACCATGCAGGGATCGGTGCGCGTTGCCCAGATGTGCCATGAGTTTGGCCTGACCTGGGGCTCGCACTCCAATAACCATTTTGATATCTCGCTGGCGATGTTCACCCACGTCGCGGCGGCGGCGCCGGGTAAGATCACCGCCATTGATACCCACTGGATCTGGCAGGAAGGGAACCAGCGTTTGACCCGACAACCTTTTGAGATCAAAGGTGGTATGGTGCAGGTACCCTCGACGCCAGGCCTTGGCGTAGAGCTCGACATGGACCGCGTTATGCTGGCCAATGAGCTGTATAAAAAGCACGGCCTGGGGGCTCGCGACGATGCGATGGCGATGCAGTACCTGATCCCAGAGTGGACGTTTAATAACAAGCGCCCGTGCATGGTGCGCTGAGGACAAACCGGCTCCTGCGGGAGCCGGTCGTTTTTTGATAACGGGCTTGTGTTCATGTTAAGGACAGCTGATGAAAATAGTCATTGCGCCAGATTCATACAAGGAGAGCCTGAGCGCGCTGGGCGTAGCGACCGCGATAGAGCAGGGGTTCAGGGAGATTTATCCCGATGCAGAATACCTCAAGCTACCGGTCGCCGACGGCGGGGAGGGGACCGTTGAAGCGATGGTCGCCGCCACTCAGGGGCATCTGGTGCGGGCTGTCGTCACCGGCCCGCTCGGCGAGCCGGTGGACGCGTTTTACGGCCTTTCCGGCGACGAACGCTGCGCCTATATTGAAATGGCGGCGGCCAGCCGGATAGCTTTATTCC
>NZ_JAQGFU010000104.1:0-15387 GCF_030078455.1 Klebsiella sp. Ech2A
CCGTACCAGCCAGACGGTTGCCAGCGGCGGCAGGGTAATCGACAGCGAGTGCTCACGGCCGTGGCTGGCGATAGCCTCGCTTTCCACTACTCCGCCGTTGCCGGTATTGCTGCCGTGGTAGTGCATCGAGTCGGTATTCAGCTCCTCCCGCCAGCGCCCCGGCTGGTTAATCCCGAAGCGATAGCCGTGACGCGGTACCGGCGTGAAGTTGCTGGCAACGATGATTTCATTCCCCGCCTTATCGCGACGGACGAAGATAAACACCGAGCGCTCGTGGTCGTCCACCACCAGCCATTCGAAGCCGTAGCGGTCAAAATCAAGCTCGTGCAGCGCCCTGTGGCGACGGTAGGTATGGTTCAGGTCGCGAACCAGACGCTGGACGCCGTGGTGCCAGCTGTCGCCGCCTTCCAGCAGATGCCAGTCGAGGCTGGCGTCGTGGTTCCACTCCCGCCCCTGGGCAAACTCGTTGCCCATAAACAGCAGCTTTTTACCGGGGAAGGCAAACAGCCAGCCGTAGTAAGCGCGCAGGTTAGCAAACTTCTGCCACGCGTCGCCGGGCATGCGGTCGAGGATCGACTTTTTGCCGTGGACCACTTCGTCGTGGGAGAGCGGCAGAACGAAGTTCTCGGTGTAGTTGTAGAGCATGCCGAAGGTCATCTTGTCATGGTGATGACGACGGTGAACCGGATCCAGCTTCATGTAGTCGAGGGTGTCGTGCATCCAGCCGAGGTTCCATTTGAACCAGAAGCCGAGCCCGCCCGTCGAGGCGGGACGCGAAACGCCGGCAAAATCGGTGGACTCTTCGGCCATGGTGACCGCGCCGGGAGTCTGTTCGCCGAGCACACGGTTGGTATTACGCAGGAACTCAATCGCTTCGAGGTTTTCCCGTCCGCCGAACTCATTCGGCACCCACTCGCCCTCTTTACGGCTGTAGTCGCGGTAGATCATCGAGGCCACCGCATCGACGCGCAGGGCGTCAATGCCGAAGCGCTCAATCCAGTACAGCGCGTTGCCCACGAGGAAGTTGCTGACCTCCCGGCGGCCGTAGTTGTAGATCAGGGTATTCCAGTCCTGGTGATAGCCTTCGCGCGGGTCGCTGTGTTCGTACAGCGAGGTCCCGTCAAACGCCGCGAGGGCAAAATCATCGGCGGGGAAATGCCCCGGCACCCAGTCGAGGATCACGTTGAGGCCCGCGGCGTGCGCGGCGTGAATGAAGTAACGGAAGTCTTCGCGGGTGCCAAAGCGGCGGGTCGGCGCGTACAGCCCGGTGGGCTGATAGCCCCAGCTGCCGTCAAACGGGTGCTCGTTCACCGGCAGCAGCTCCAGATGGGTAAAGCCCATCCATTTGGCATACGGCACCAGCTGGTCCGCCAGCTCGCGATAGCTCAGCCAGAAGTTGTTATCGGTGTGGCGACGCCAGGAGCCCAGGTGGACCTCATAAATCGAAATCGGCGCATCAAACTGGTTCGCCTGCTTGCGCTCCGGCGGCTGGGTAATCTTTTCCGGCAGGCCGCAGATCAGCGAGGCGGTGTCCGGGCGCATCTGCGCCTCAAAGGCGTAAGGGTCGGACTTCACCCGGAGGTGGCCGTGCGCGTCGATCATCTCAAATTTATACAGCTGGCCGTTCTGCGCGCCGGGGACAAACAGCTCCCAAATCCCCGACTCTTTGCGCAGGCGCATCGGGTGGCGGCGGCCGTCCCAGTAGTTGAACTGGCCGACCACCGAAACCCGGCGGGCGTTCGGCGCCCACACCGAGAAGCGCGTGCCGGTGATGCCGTCCATCGTATCGGCGTGGGCGCCGAGGGTTTCGTACGGCCGCAGGTGGGTGCCTTCGGAGAGCAGCCAGGCGTCCAGGTCCTGCAGCAGCGGGCCAAAGCGGTAAGGGTCATCAATCAGATTGAGCTGACCGTGCCAGGTGACGGCCAGCTGATAGCGAAAAGCATTTTTTCGACGCGGCAGAACGCCGCTAAAGAAACCGCGCGAGTCGAGGCACTCAAGCTTGCCGACTTTGCGTCCGGTTTTCGGTTCAATGACCCACACGTCGGTGGCATCGGGTAACAACGCGCGTACTTCCAGCCCGGCATCGGTGGCGTGCATGCCGAGCACGGAGAATGGATCGGAACAATGGCCTGCGAGAAGTGCTGAAATCACACTTTTTTCATTATAATCAGACATGTCAGTCACCCTACTATCGTCCTGCGGAAAGAAATAACCCTTCTCTTTCTGCTTTATTGACCCGGTAATATTCCGCTGCAACGTGCGCATTGAAATATCAACCCGTTATTCCAGAGCCTTAAGACATGTCGGTGGTCCACAAATATAAAGTAATTAACCTCCTGAGAAGCAATTAAATGTGCCGTACGTATTCTGTATTAGCTATCTTCAGAATAATTAATTCTGATTTCCTTTCTGTGAGTAAACACGCATTTCTATATTCGCAGGAAAGCAAGCAATGATATTATTATGCGCATCACATTAACGAACGGCGCTGCTCGCAAGGACAGGATACGTCTACGGTTGAGGGGCAGCCGGCCCCGGCGGATATCAGACCTTTCTCAACTGGTTAAATTTCGAGCAAAACTCATCGTTGAGATCGCGGGCGGCGTAAAATTCATGTGCTGCTTATCTTAGGTCCGGCTTTCGCTGCAGCGCCTAATGCGCGGATATAGTCGTTTACCGGCACGGGGCGGGAAAAGTAGTACCCCTGAAATATCTCTATCCCCAGCGTCCGCAGAACCTGCAGCTGATTATTATCCTCGACCCCTTCCGCAATGATGTGGCAATTAAACTTCCGCGCCAGGTTCACCATGTTTTTAACCACCAGCGCCGAGGCTTCGTTCGTCCCGACGTTGGACGTGAAGACCTTGTCCACCTTAATGAACTCCGGCTGAAACTGCTGCAGGTAGCTGTAGTTCGCGTAGCCGGTACCAAAATCATCGAGGGAAAACTGCACCCCGAGCTGGCGGAGCTTGCCGGTCACCGCGTCGGTTTGCAGCGTGTTTTCAATCGATTCACGTTCTGTAATTTCGAGCACCACCCGCACGTCCGCGCCCTTGAGCTGCGACTGAAAGCGCGTGCATAGCGCCACGATGTCATCATCCTGGAAGTTGACGGCGCAGGCGTTAAAGCAGATATACAGCCCTTCCGGCAGCAGCGCCTGGTGTTCACGCAGCTGGCGGATCACCTCGTTGAAGCAGATGGCCGTCACGCCTTTAATCAGGCCGGTTTGCTCGGCCACCGAGATGAATTTGTCCGGCGGAATAAAGCCGAGCTTTGGATGCTCCCAGCGCACAAGCACCTCCCCGCCGACAATTCGCCCCTGCTCCCCCGCCACAATCGGCTGAATGTAGGGCTTCAGCTGTTTATGCTGTATCGCCTTGCGGAGCATAAACTCCAGCGTGCCGCGATAGCCCAGATAGCTTCTGAATAGCCAGGTCAGCAGCATAGATACCGTGAGAATGGCAATAAACAGGTTCTGCTCATAGTGGATAAACGTGGAGAGACCGGCGAGGCCGCCGCGGTCAGCAATGACGCTGTAGCGGAACTGCCCGGAGTCGAGCGCCACCGGGATGGCAATGTGCGCCGCGCTGCTGACCTGGCCGTTGCGGTCCAGGTAGCGATCCCCCACCTGCAAATACAGGTGCGAGTCGCCGTCCAGTACTCGCAGGACGTTATACAGGTAGTAGCCGTCAATACCGATAAGCGCGCTATTGCCGCTTCGGTCCTGCAGGGTGTAGACAATCAGTGACTTAGAGGGCGTGATTTGATTGCCGCCCATCAGAATCAGCGATCCGTCCGGATAGTCTGCCTGATTGAGGCTAAATGTCTGCCCGCCAAAAACGGAGGTGCAGTAGATTTCATCCCCCTTTGCCATGCTCACCGTTCTGACGTCCGGAATGGTGGCAACAATGGTGCGCAGACCCGTCAGGACCTCCTCTCCGCAGCTTTCGCCCAGATATCCTCTGGCGCGTTCGGCCGCCAGCTCGGCGTGACCGAGCGTGACGTCGAGGCTGCTGATGGCCTGCTTCAGGCGGGAATGAATATCCTTATCCAGGGAGTGCTGCATCTGCAGATAGCACAGCGCGGTGCCCAGACTCATAGCCAGCAGGAAAAACGCCAGAAGCAGGGGGCGATGGAATGCCGGAGGTCTTTTCATTGAGAGGTTCCAGTAAAGGGTCTGAGCGGGAAGTCATCTTTAAACGCCGGTACGCCTGAGGTAATGATAATTCAACGCATGAAAAATGTCCGTGCCCGCGGGTAAACCGAGTCGCAACCGCCGATAAATCGTACGTTTCAGCCGCAAGCCAAGGGTATCAACGGCCCGGGGCTGCCCCGCTTCCGCCGCGTCGAATCAGGTGCTCTCCTTCGCAGCTCGCATATCGCGCCCCGGCGGCGTACCGAACATCCGGGCGTATTCCCGCGTGAACTGCGGAATGCTGGCGTAGCCAACCGCATACGCCGCCTGGGCGATGCCCGTCCCGTCGGCCAGCATCAAATGGCGGGCATGAATCAGGCGCAGCTGTTTCTGGAACTGGAGCGGCGACGTCGTAGTGATAGCCCGAAAATGCTGATGGAACACGGAAACGCTCATGCCCGCCGCGCCGGCAAGCTCATCAACGCTTATCGCGCGCGTAAAATCTTTACGCAAAATAGCGACCGCGCGGCTAATTCGCCCGGAATGGCTATCCGCCGCGCCGAGTGCGCGAATGGCGGCTCCGTGTACGCTGCGCAGCAGCCAGTAATGCAGCTCGCGTCGTAATCCCTTTCCCAGAACGCTCATCGCTTCCCGCTGTTCAAACAGCCTGACCAGCCGATAGGCGGCGTCCGTGACCTCGGCACCGATCGGCTCAATCCCGACGCGGGGCGTATCCCCCTGCTCTGCCGGCGCAGCGTCCTGAAGCTCACGCAGGATCGCGGTATCCAGTTCCAGCACCAGGGAATAGTAGGGATGGCGAAGGCTGGCCTGGATAATCTGGCTGCTGGTCGGGACATCTGCGGCAATAACCATGGCCTCGCCCGGCCCATACTCAAAGCTCCTGCTGCCGGTGGTCACGCGTTTACGCCCCTGCAGCAGCATCGCAATCAGGGGCCTGTTAATGGCCGCCTGTAGTTCGGCGGGACGTAAAGCCCGGATAATCGTCAGCCCCGGAACCGGCGTAACGGCAAGCCCGCTCCGGTCGGCATGAGCGTCGGCATAACGGCGGCAGAGATCGAACAGAGCGGCGTGCATAACATCCTTTCAGGCAAGTTTTTAAACGCCAGTATGCGACAAATCGCAGCGAAGTGAACGCCCAAAAGAGAAATGAGCAAAAAATAGCAAGAATCGGGCAATTTGCCCCGGCGGGCAGATTCTATTGTAGGGACACCACCAAACAGAGAGGACATATCATGACTAAAATCGCACTCATCACCGGCGCCAACCGTGGACTTGGCCGCAACGTCGCGCTCGCCATTGCGCAACAGGGAGGTGACGTCATCGTTGCCTACAGAGGGAACGCGGAGCAGGCCAGCGCGGTTGTGGCAGAGATCCGCGCTCTCGGCCGTAAGGCGGTCGCGCTTCAGCTGGATATGGCGCAGACGGCGAGCTTCCCGGCGTTTGCCGACGCGCTGCGCGCGCAGCTTGCGGAGGTCTGGGGACGCGGCACCTTCGATCGCCTGATTAACAACGCCGGTCACGGAGAGTTTGCCGCGGTGACCGATACCACCGAAGCGCAGTTTGACGGGCTGTTCAACGTGCACGTCAAAGGCGTCTTTTTCCTGGTTCAGGCGCTTTTGCCGCTGCTGGCCGACGGCGGGCGGATCGTCAATTTTTCATCCGGGCTGACCCGGGTATCATATCCAGGATTTTCCGCCTACGCCGCGGCAAAAGCGGCGGTGGAAATGCTGAGCGTGTACATGGCGCGCGAGCTGGGCGAGCGTGGGATTACCGTCAATACCGTCGCCCCTGGCGCCATTGAAACCGATTTTGGCGGTGGGCTGGTACGCGACAACGCCGAGGTCAACGCCCAGTTTGCCGCGATGACCGCACTCGGACGCGTCGGCGTCCCCGACGATATCGGGCCGATGATCGCCAGCCTGCTGCGGGACGATAACCGCTGGGTGACCGCACAGCGTATCGAGGTCTCGGGCGGACAGACTATCTAACCCTTACTCGTAGCAACAGGGTCTGGCCTCAGCGAGGCAGCAGCTGTTCCAGCGCCAGACCCGCCAGGCGTACGGTTTCCTCAAGCCGCGCCAAACTATCCCCCGCCCGCGCTTTTGCCGAAAGGCCGACCATCAGGGTACTGACAAAGTCGGTCAGCCGCACGGCGTCCTGCGGATAGCGCCGGGCGATATAGGCCCGAATATTATCCTCCGCGGCGGTATGCAGCTCGCTCGCGGCCTCGCGCGCGGGCCGGTCGTTGCAGTGGATCCCCTCCAGCACCAGGCATCCGGCGGCCGTCGGGTCGGCAACGTAGCGCCTTGCCGCCTCGTGCAGCACGGCCATCAGACACTGCGCCACCGGACGGTCATCGCGCAGAAGCTCCGCAAAGGGAATCGCTCCGATGCGGCTATAGCGATCCAGCACGCGGTTATACAGCCCGAGCTTGCTGCCAAACGCGGCGTAGAAGCTGGGCGGATTGATGCCGAACGCCTTTGTCAGGTCGGCCACGCTGACCGCGTCGTAGCCCCGGGAGTGAAAAAGCCGCTGCGCGACCTCAACGGCCTGCAGCGGATCGAACTGGCGAGGACGTCCTGGGGTGCGGACCTGTTTTGTAGTGCTCACTATATTACTCCTTGACAGCGTGATTTGCCGAAGCATATTGTAATCATCACTACAATATCATGAGGAACGAGCTATGACAGCATCACAACAGAAATCGGTACTGGTTTTGGGCGGGAGTCGCGGTATTGGCGCGGCTATCGTGCGGCGCTTTGCCGCAGACGGCGCCTCGGTTGTCTTTAGCTATGCCGGATCGGCGGAGGCGGCCGCTACCCTGGCGGCCGAAACCGGCAGCATCGCGGTGCAGGCGGACAGCGCCGACCGCGAGGCGGTGATAGCGCTGGTGCGCGACAGCGGGCCGCTGGATCTGCTGGTCGTCAACGCCGGTATCGTCCTCTTCGGCGATGCGCTGGAGCAGGACAGCGATGCCGTCGACCGTCTGTTCCGTATCAACATTCACACCCCCTACCACGCGGCTGTCGAGGCGGCGCGTAAAATGCCGGATGGCGGACGCATTATTGTTATCGGCTCGGTGAATGGCGATCGCATGCCCATCGCAGGAATGGCATCCTATGCCGTCAGCAAATCGGCGCTGCAGGGGCTGGCGCGCGGCTTAGCGCGTGATTTTGGCCCGCGCGGGATTACGGTCAACGTCGTTCAGCCCGGACCTATCGACACCGACGCTAACCCGGAGGATGGCCCGATGAAGGAGCTGATGCACAGCTTTATGGCCATAAAACGGCACGGCCGTCCTGAAGAAGTGGCGGGCATGGTTGCCTGGCTGGCAGGCCCCGAGGCGTCCTTCGTCACCGGCGCCATGCACACCATCGACGGCGCGTTTGGCGCATAGGCCGATAAAGGCCACCGCGGGTGGCCTGTTCCCCTTCCCTGAGCGTTGTTGACGATCCCGGGCGCGAAATGTTGGCCGTCACCGCTGGCCGAACGCATTCCATATGGTATAATTTTTGTACCAAATGGGAGGTTTGCCATGAAAGTCTATTCCCCGACCGAGAGCGCAGAAAAAAATCTTAGCCCCTGGCACGCCATCGGCCTCGACGCCGAGGACGGCATTGCGCTGATGGGCAAAATTAGCCACGGGCTGGAAGGTTCCGTCGCCCGGCAAATTTCCGCATGGGCGGAGATCACCCCTGCCGAACTGCGCAAAATGTCAGGTATTGCGAATACCACCTTTAACCGCAGCATCAAATCGCGTTTTTCCGCTGACCAAAGCGAGCGCCTGGTGCGCATTCTTCGCGTTATCGAGCGGGCGGTGGAGCTGTTCGAAGGTGATAAAGAGGCGGCGCAGAAGTGGATGAATGAACCCAACCGCGCGCTCGGCTGGAAAACGCCGGCCGAGGTGGTCTCTTCTGAAACCGGCGCGCTGGAGGTGATGCGCCTGATCACGCGCGTGGAGCACGGGGTTTATTCGTGATCCTCTACCGCCTGACTAAAACCCGCTTTCTGACGACCGCCTGGTCTGGTTTTGGCGCGAAAGAGGCCGGCGGCCGCTGGAACAGCGTTGGCACGGCGATGGTCTATTTGTCGGAAGCCGCCTCTCTGACCATGCTGGAAACGCTGGTGCACATCAATGCTCCGCAGCTGCTGGATGATTTCACGCTGCTGAGCATTGAGGTACCGGACGACCAGGTGCTGACCGTCGATCCGGACTCACTCCCCGCGGACTGGGCCCGCGAGGATGCGCCAGCCCGGCTGGCACGCTACGGTGACGAGTGGGCCGCGAGCGCGGCATCAGCGGCATTGCGCGTGCCGAGCGCCCTGTCGCCGGTGGAGTATAACTATCTCTTCAATCCTCAACACCCTGCCGTTTTCGATCTGCTGGCAAGCGTAAAAAGGATCCCCTTCCGCTTTGATACTCGTCTTAAGGCGTAATAAACCGCATCCCGCAGTCGCTCCCGCGCTATACAGGGCTACTCGTTGCCCCATTGATTGAGAAATTCCGCAATATCATCGATCCGCGATTCCGCTATCCCGGCCTCGGCGGCCAGATCTTTCTGCGCGTCTTCGCTAATCTCTTCGTTAGCCATCAGGCGGGTGATCAGCGCCTGGAAATAGGCGGCAAGCGAATCGCGTTCGGACTCGCTGACCGGTTTAGCTGATTCAGTCGCATACTCATCCACGATGTCATAAAACTTCAGCGGTATTTCATTGGTCATTACGTCTTTCCTCATGGCTTGATATTGATTGACTGAACGCCCGACGCGTAAACCGGCCTCTTTTACCCGGCGCAGGCTTACGCCCCGTCGGACGATTCTACCCTATAATTCAACGGCGCACGCCCTTCTCTCTGCGCAGCAGCCGCAATGTTAACCGCCGGGGGCAATGAAGATTAAAGCGTAAGCATCATTTCATGCCACGCCATGCCGCCATGATCGGAGGCCGACGGCTTGATGTACTGAAAACCGAAGTGGGCGTAGAGATCGACGTGACGGTCCTTGCACATCAGATGAACGGTCTTCTTATTCATCGACCGCATCTGCGACAGAAATTCGCGCATCAGCAGAGACGAATAGCCCTTACCCTGGAAATCGGGGTGCATAACCACCGACATAATCACCACGTTGGGCGCCGCGGCATCGTGCCCGACCAGCTCCTTAAACTCCTCATCGGACATCACCACCTCCCAGGCACAGCCCGCGTTGATGAAGCCAACGATTTCACCCGCAATCTCCATGCACAGGAAGCCCTGCGGATATCGCGCGATGCGGGTCGTGATTTTTTCTAACGTCGCGGCCTCATCGCCCTCATAAGAGGTGATTTCAATCGCGTAGCAGCGGCTGGCATCGGCGAGCGTCGCCTGGCGTAAAACGGGGGTAGTCATGACCTGAACCTCTTTATACTCATGTAGTTGCGAGCATAATACGCGCTTTGCGCGGCATTCTCGATGCCACAGCGTTATTCGGGCCTACTGCTCGGCCAGATGGCGGTCAATCATCCGCTGCAGCGAGCCGTCCTGCTGCCATTGCGTCAGCAGCGCAACCAGCCGTTGATAGGACCCGTCCCTGCTTCGAGGAACGCAAATCGCCTGGTTTATCTGAACGAAACTGTCGGCCAGCACGCGAAAACCGGGGTGCCCGGCGGCGGCGCGTTCAAGCGGCTGGCGGATGCCGGCGGCCATATCGCCTTCGCCGCTGATAAACGCGTCGATGGCCGCCTGCGACGAGGCCAGACGGTTAAGCGTGGCGAAGCGCAGCTGCCGCGTCAGGTGCAGATCGTAAGCCGCGCCCTTGCCGACGTTAATCACCACGCCCTCTTTGTCCATTTCGGCAACGCTCTGCCACGGGCTCTGGGCCTTGACCAGCACGGTCCCCTGAATGGCGATATAGGGCTGGGTGAAGCGCAGCGTCTCTTCGCGCGCAGGATCGATCGCCAGAAAGGCAATATCCCAGATATCATTTTGCGCATCGTCCACCACCTTGCCCGCCGCCGGATAGGTGACAAACTGCGGCGTCGCGCCCAGCTCTGCCGCAATACGCCCGGCAATCTCCGGCGTAATCCCACCAGGCTGCCCGTCCGCAAGGTTTTTTGCCAGAACGGCGTTGCCGAGGTTAATCGCGAAACGTAGGGGTTTGGCGGCGCTCATGTCGTATCTCCCTGAAGCGATAATATTGAAGGGCTGAATTTCACCGGCTACCCGGCCTGAAGCGCGAAGTCCGGCCATCACGCAGCGGCAGCCGGCGAGGCTGAATACGCTTAGCGCCCCCAAAATATAGCGTTATTTGCGCGTGCCGTGCAGAGCCGCAGTCCGGCTATTTCGCCTAAAAAGCGCGGATCGGCGTGCTGGATCGCTTCCGATTCATCATCGGCGGTGATTGATTTCTCTTTGCGCCTCGGATAAGGTTTGCCAACAAGGTGATGGTGTTCCACCTTTCCCAACCGCCGGGGCTGTCGAACCGGATGATGACGCCTGATATACAATCATTTCTGTTCCCCCACGGGACGTATGTCAGGAGCTGCTATGCACAATCAAACCGCTTTTTCCCTACCGCTTACCGCTGCGCAAGAGTCGATTATTCACGTCTTTGGTCATCGCAATCCCGATAGCGACACGATCTGCAGCGCGCTGGTTGTCGCCGACTGGCTCAACTATACCGCAAGGCCGGCGCGTCCTTTCCGCCTGGGAGAATTAACCCCGGAAACGCGCTATATCCTGCAGTCAGCGGGAGTCGCGCCGCCGGATCTACTCCACGACGATCTGACCGATAAAAAGGTGTGGCTGGTTGATTTCACCGACGTTGAGCAAGGTCCGCTAACCCTCCCCGACAGCGATGTGATCGGTATTATCGACCACCATCGCATGGGAACCCTGGTGACCAAAAATCCGCCGGACGTTTGGATCCGCGCGGTAGGTTGCTGCGCGACGGTTATTCTCACCATCCTGACCTCGGAGAGCCCGATGCCGCTCAGCGCGGCCCAGGCCACCCTGCTGCTGGGGGCCATACTCAGCGATACGGTTGCCCTCAGCGGCCCCACCACCACGGCGCGGGACCGCGAGGCGGTGGCGATTTTGCGCGACATTGCCGGCGTTGATTACGACGCCTTCGTTGCCGGGCTGCTGGCGGCGAAAACCTCTCTGGCGGGCCAGTCCGCCGCGCAGCTGCTCCATCGCGATGCAAAAAATTACCGGATCCACGGCGTCTCTCTGCTGCTCGCGCAGATTGAGGTGCGCGACATGGCGGATATCAGCCCGCACTTACCCGGGCTGAAGCAGGAGATGGAGCGCGCCAGGCTCGAGCTGGGGCTGGAGATGGTTGTGCTGATGCTAACCGACATTACCCATCCCCATTCCGTCCTCTACTTCACGCCCAACAGCCTTATTCCCAGCCAGCAGGTGTCCCTCCCGGGCATGACCAGCAGAAAAAAGGAAATTCTGCCCTGGCTGACCGAGCGCCTGGCCGCAGCGGATGAGCGATCGTAATATTTAACCGCCGCCCCGCTCAGGAGGCGGCGTGGGATTATGCCTCGCGGCGGGAGACGTAATCTCGCGGGGCTTCGCCGGTGTAGATCTGCCGCGGGCGATAGATATTCAGCGGCGCTTCGTGCATCTCATTCCAGTGGGCCACCCAGCCCAGCGTGCGGCCAACGGCGGTCACCACCACAAACATTGATGAAGGTAGCTTCATCGCCTTCAGGATCACCGCCGTATAGAAGTCGACGCTGGGCGACAGGCCGTTTTCAACAAAATAGGGGTCGGTCAGCGCCACCTCTTCAAGGGCCATCGCCACCTGCAGCAGCCGATCCGACATTCCCAGCTCCGCAAGCACCCGGTGACAGGTATCGCGCAGGATCGCAGCGCGCGGGTCGAGGTGACGGTAGCGCGAGTTACCGAAGCCGAGGCGACGGAAGGCCTGCGGGTCGCGCTTCGCCTTACTCAGGAACACCGGCACCTGATCCACGGTTTCAATCTCTTCCAGCATCCGCATGCTGGCTTCGTTGGCCCCGCCGTGCATCGGCCCCCACAGGGAGGCCAGTCCCGCCGCCACGCAGGCAAACAGGTTCGCCCCCGAGGAGCCGGCGGCCCGCACCGTGGTGGTGGAGGCGCACTGGCCGTGATCGGCATGCAGCACCAGAATCTGGTTCATCGCCTCCTCAATGACCGGATTGACCACGTATTTCTCCGCCGGCACCGCAAACAGCATATGCAGGAAGTTCCCCGCATAGGAGAGATCGTTGCGCGGATAGGGCGCGGGCTGCTCGATGGCGTATTTATAGCTCATGGCCGCCAGCGTCGGCATTTTTGACAGCAGACGCGTGGCCGCCAGGGCGCGGTGTTCAGGGTTTTCTACGTCCAGCACGTCATGGTAAAACGCCGCCAGCGCCCCGACCATCGCGCACATCAGGGCCATCGGATGGGAGTCGCGACGAAAGCCGCTGCACATCCGCGACATCTGTTCATGCACCAGCGTGTGGCGGGTGATCGTATTGCGGAAAGCCTGATAGCTGGCTTCATCCGGCGCCTCGCCCCGCAGCATGATATACGCCACCTCGAGGAACTCGCACTGGCGCGCCAGCTGATCTACCGGATAGCCGCGGTGCAGCAGCGTGCTGTTATCAGTATCAATATAGGAGATAGCCGACCGGCAGCCGGCGGTATTGGTAAAGCCTGGGTCGAAGCTACAGAGCTCCGACTGATTGAGCGCGCGGATATCAATCCCCACGCGGCCCAGCGTCCCGGAGACCGTCTCCAGGGGAATAGGCTGTTGCCCGGCGAAAGAAAGCGTTAGCGGTTGAGTGGCCATCCTGTAAAGTTCCCCCTGTACAACAAACGAGTCATAAGCCTGAATCGATTCTTCAGGCGCAATCTTCAACATAGCCGCAGCGCGGCCGCTATTCTTTGATATGAATAGCTAAAAGGGGTAATTATTACCGCCATCAATCAATAACCGCCGCGGATCCGTGACAGCGTCACCGGTCAAACCATCCCCAGATAGGCGTTCCTGACCTCCGGATTGTCGAGCAGCTCCCTCCCGCTACCGCTGAGTCGGATCTGGCCGTTGACCATCACGTACGCCCGGTCAGAGAGCTTCAGCGCGTGGTGGGCGTTTTGCTCCACCAGAAAAAGCGTCATTCCCTGCGCCGTCAGCTCGCGCAGGATCTGAAAGATTTGCTTCACCACCAGCGGCGCCAGGCCGAGGCTCGGCTCGTCGAGCAGCAGCAGCTTCGGCCGGCTCATCAGCGCCCGGGCAATCGCAAGCATCTGTTGCTCGCCGCCGGAAAGCGTCATTGCCCGCTGCGTTCGCCGCTCTTCAAGGCGGGGAAACAGCTGATACATGCGGCGCTTATCCTCTTCCTGATAGCGGCTGCCAATCGGGATGGTCCCCATCAGCAGGTTCTCTTCGACCGTCATATCCGCAAAAATCCGCCGTCCCTCCGGCGCCTGCGCGATGCCGTTGCCGGCGATAAAATGGGTGGATTTGCGGCTGATATCCTCCCCGCGATAGAGGATCTGCCCTTCGGCGATGCGCGGCTGACCAAAAATAGACATCAGCAGCGTGGATTTACCAGCGCCGTTGGCGCCGATCAGCGCCACCGTCTCGCCCTCATTGACCGTCAGCGAGACCTGGTTCAGCGCCTGAATCTGACCGTAAAAGACGTCCACCTGGCGAAACTCAAGCATCGGCTGGCTCATACCGCAATCTCCTCTTCATCCGCGCCCAGATAAGCGGCGATAACGCTGATATTCGACTGGATCTCCTGCGGGGCGCCGCGGGCAATCACGTCCCCGCGGTCGAGGACGATAATATGATCGGAGATCTCCATCACCATCCCCATATCATGCTCGATCAGCAACACGGTGATGCCGTGATGCTGGCGCAGGAAGCGGATAATACGGCTCAGGGCGTGCGTCTCCGCGGGGTTCAGCCCCGCGGCGGGCTCATCCAGGCAGATCATCTCCGGGCCGGTGCACATGGCGCGGGCAATCTCCAGCCGCCGCTGCTGGCCGTAGGAGAGCGTGCCGGCCAGCCGGTTGGCGCAGTCCACCAGGTCCACCACCTCCAGCCAGTAGAAGGCGCGGTCGAGGGCCTGATTTTCAGCCCGACGATAGCCGCGGGTGTTGAGGATGCCGGCCACCAGGTTACGGTTTACCTGCATATGCTGGGCCACCAGCAGATTTTCGATAACCGACATCTCGCGAAACAGGCGGATGTTCTGGAAGGTCCGCGCCAGCCCGGCCCGGTTCACCAGATGCGTGCCGCCGAACATCTTGTAGTAGATCCTCGACCCCAGACGCGCCGGGTGCAGAAAATCATCGGGACGTATTTTTTGCCCGAGGACCTGAATCACGTCGGTCATCGCGGCGTGGGCGTTGAGCACAATTGCTCCGCCCGTGGCGCGATAAAACCCGGTCAGGCAGTTGAATACCGTGGTTTTCCCCGCGCCGTTCGGACCGATCAGCGCGGTTATCGATCCCCTTTCCACGTCGAGGTTGACGTCGTTAAGCGCCTTGATGCCGCCAAAATGCATCATCAGATGCTCTACCCGCAGAATGCTGTCGCTCATGGTGCCACTCCCTTGCGCACGGTAACCCCCATGCGGCTGGTGCGCACCAGCCCGCGCGGCCGCCAGATCATCATTAGTACCATCAGCACGCCAAACAGCAGGACCCGATACTCATCGAAGCCGCGCAGCAGCTCGGGCGCAACGGTCAGCACAAAGGCCGCCAGCACCACGCCCAGCGTCGACCCCATACCGCCGAGAACCACAATGGCCAGAATCAGCGCGGATTCAAAAAAGGTGAACGACGTCGGGTTAACAAACCCCTGATAGGTGGCGAAAAAGACCCCGGCGATACCGGCGGTCGACGCGCCGAGCATAAAGGCCGAAAGCTTCACCAGCACGTGGTTGAGCCCCATCGCGCGGCAGGCAATTTCGTCCTCGCGCAGCGCTTCCCACGCGCGGCCGATAGGCATCCGCGTTAGGCGATGTTTGATAAACAGCACCAGCACCACCACCAGGCACAGCACGCCATAGATAAAGATAAACTTGAGGTTGGGGTTGTAGCTAACGTGGAGAAACTCATGGATTGGCACCCCGCCGTCCTTCGCCCGGCGCCCGAACTCCAGCCCGAACAGCGTCGGCGCCGGCACGGAAATGCCGTTCGGCCCGCCGGTAAAGCTGACCCAGTTGTTCAGCACCAGGCGAATAATTTCGCCGAATCCGAGGGT
>NZ_JAQGFU010000105.1:0-15333 GCF_030078455.1 Klebsiella sp. Ech2A
GGTTGGCCCCTCTTTTGTCGACAACCTGACGGTATTCTATCGGCCGGCCGGCAGCGCTGCGCCCTGGATCCGCAAGACCTTCGGCGACCGCGCCCCGGCAAGGGAGAGCGATATCGACTATCGCGAAAGCGTACTGATTTTTCCGCCGCCCCCGGGCCCTGCGGGCTACGAGGTGGTTTTCCATCTCGAGAGCAGCAGCACCCTGATCCTGCTGGCAACCCTCTCCTCCCCCGAGGAGTTTGTCCAGTCGGCCACCATCGATACCGCCTTCTGGAGCTTCTATTTCGGCCTCGCCATTATCGCCAGCGGCATTGCCCTGTGGCTGGCCATCGCGCTGCGCCGTCGCCTGCTGTGGGGGATCTGCCTCTTCTCCCTCAACTACCCGCTGGTTGCGGCGCTGCACGGCTATCCGGAGTGGCTATTCGGCCAGGCGGTGCTGCCCGTTCAGGACTACATGATAAGCTGCCTGTCGCTGCTCAGCTACGCCACCGCGCTGTGGCTGCACGCCGAAGTGTTCGACCTGAAGAAGAACATGCCCAGGCTTTATCGCCTGCTGCTGCTGGCGGTGGGGTTGAACGTCGTGCTCCAGCTGAGCATTCCGCTGGGATTTTACGGCCTGGCGATGCAGATTGAGGCGGGGATATTCTTTATTGCCTCCCCGGTGCTGCTGACAACCTCCTGGATGCTGTGGAGGCGCAAAGCGATCGATTTAAATACGCTGCTCCTTGGCCTGCTTCCGCCGCTCTACGTCGCCTCGGCGGCGCTGGTATTGCTCTCGATACACGGCATCATTCCCTATCATCAGGCGATCTACTCCGCCTGGCAGTACGCGCTGATCGTCCATATCATCACCGTGCTGATCATCGCCGTACTGCGGGTGCGTGCGGAAAACCGCCGCCTGCTGCAGAAACAGCAGCTGGCGCGGGAGCTGCGCATCGAGCGCGAGGCCAGCTTTAACCAGCGCCAGTTTATGGGGATGGTGGCGCATGAGTTCAGAACGCCGCTGGCGATTATCCAGGCCGCGCTGGAAAACCTGCGCCTGTGCGCCGCAACCCTGGAGCAGGCGCCCCGGCTGGATCGCATGCAGCGGGCAACCACTCGCCTTGTGCAGCTCACCGATAACTGCCTGGCCGATGCCCGGCTCTCCTCCGAAGCGTTTTCCGTCGATAGACGGGACGCGGCGCTGCTGCCGGTGATTCAGATGGCGGCGACGGTGGTGGACCTTTCGCTGAAGCACAGCCTCAAGATCAGGCTCGGGGGCCATCTCGTGGCGCCCGATGCCCCCTCGCCGACGCTGTTTATTGATAGCGGGCTGCTGTGCGTTGCGCTGGCCAACCTGTTCGACAATTCGGTGAAGTATGCGCCCTGCGGCGAAATCAGCATCGATATCGCGCAAAAAGAGCGGTACATAGAGATAAGGATCCGCGACATGGGCCCGGGCATTGCCGCCGAAGCGATCGAGCTGATTTTTGAGCGCTACCGACGCGGCGAAACCCACGGCGCGTCTCCGGCCGGTACCGGCCTCGGGCTTTACGTCGCCAGGCAAATTGTCCAGGCCCACGGCGGCGATTTATGGCTGGCGGCGAACACGCCGACCGGCTGCGAATTTGCGTTAACGCTTCCCCTGACAGAACAGCAGAAGGCCAGGTTATGACATTACGCGTGGCTATCATTGAAGATAGCGCTGATTTACTCGATGAACTGCAGGCTTTTCTCCGCCACCGCGGGTTTGCGGCCTGGGGCGTACGCAGCGCCGAGGCGTTCTGGCGACAGCTGCACGCCAATCCGGTTGATATTGTACTAATCGATATCGGATTACCGGGAGAGGATGGCTTCAGCGTGCTGGAGTATCTGCATCAGCTCGGCCAGTTTGGTCTGATCGTGATTACCGCCCGAGGCCACCAGCAGGACAAGCTGCAGGCGTTAAACCTCGGCGCGGACTTCTACCTGATTAAACCGGTTAACTTTTCCGACCTTGCGACCACCATCCATGCGCTGGGCGCGCGGCTGAAGGAGCAACAGGCGGTGACGCCAGCGCCGCCGGCACGAGTGGCCGACCCATCGGTCTCCTCGTGGACGCTACAGGCCGAGCGGCTGGTGGCGCCGTCGGGGCTGATCCTTCCGCTGACGCAGCAGGAGTACCGGCTGATGGAGATCCTGATGCGCAACCGCAATGAAGTATGCAGCAAGGTCGATCTGCACGCCTGGCTCTTCACCAACGAAGGCGAACCCGAGCTGCACCGCATCGACGTGGTCATCAGCCGGCTGCGGCATAAGGCGCGCCTGCACGGTATCAGCCTGCCCATCCGCGCCATTTTCGGCAAAGGGCTGGCGTTTCTTTCCTGAGGATCGGTGGGCCAGCCCCCTCTTCGCGCCGGCATCATTATCGGTACATTATTCATTTTGCTGTAGTTGTTAATTTTTTCTCGCTTTTTGAGAGAAATGAGAGAAATGAGACTGACGCCTGTATTAGGAATTTTCTTACACTGATTTTGCGCCATCAAGCGCGGGCTGCCGGTGTCTTCCCTTTAGCGAACGGTCTGACAGGCACCGTTCGTGATACCGGCCGCCGGGTAAATATAACGATAACGCCGCCCCGCCTGACTTTACCGGTGCATTAACCGCGACGCAGCAGGCAGCGTAGAGCAAAGTTCACGCTTAGCTATTTTTTAGCACCATACACAATATTATTAGCGCCTGCTCCGGCAGGCACTGAGGGAAAGGAAATTCATCATGAACATGCAAACGGGGTTCGCCCTGCTGCTGTGCGTATTTTGTCTGTGTATTTCGGTCTACAGCCTGGTGTCCTATCTGAAGGATCGAAAAAAACAGAAGATGCCGTTTACCTACGGGCGTAAAAAATAACGCCCGGCGGATTTCTGGCAAGACGAAAAATAATGCGCCCAATAATAACCGGCAGCGGTAATAAGTCGATGCGCAGCTTTTTTCTGCATAACACACAGCAACCATCGCCTACGCCGGAGGTCCGGTCGCGCAATGGCGTCACGTTGACTTATAAAGGAAGTCACGCCATGAAAATAATTAATATTGCGCTTAACACCCGCAGCGCCTTTATCCGCGATGCGCTGGTTTACATGGTGAATGAACTCACCCAGGATCGCCCCGGCGTCCGGGTGAACTTCTCCTCGCGCAGTGATACCCTGGCGCACGAGGACATCATTTTCGCCGACCTTCTGCCGGGGGAAATTCACCTGTGCAATACGCTGATAAAAAATCGCAAGCCCGGCAGCTCGGTCATTATCCTGCATAGCTACGACGCCCTCCCGGAGCCGGACTGCATCGTCAACTGCCTGAGGGAGGTTATCTTTTTCGCCATCAAATCGGCCAGCGTGGCGCAGATGTGGGCGATTATCGAGAAGGCGCTAAAGAGCGCTGAAAATCCGCCGATTAAATTATTTAAGGACCCCGGGTTAATCTGCAACCACTGCCCGCACCAAACGCTATCGCGTTCGCAGGTCGCGGTGGCCCACGGTCTTATTCATGGATTTGATATTAGAAAAATCTCCGCCATCAACAAGGTGAGTATCAAAACGACCACCTACCATAAAAGTAAGATCATGGAAAAATACCGTCTTAATAACAACCACGACTTTTTTCAGTTTATGAATTTACTTAGAGAAAGAGGATAGCCTGCGTCATCGTCGGGGAATATTTGCGGCCCAGGGTTTAAATTTAGGAATTTATGGGGTTGCGCAGGGAGGCAATTCCTAAAAAAAAGCACCGTGCGGAAAAATAGCTTCTCATGCCCGCCAGACAGCGGATAACATCAGCGCATCCTCGGTATAAAGGCGCTTCACCGCGTGGTTATACAATAATAACAACGTATTTAGCGGGGAATTATTACTTCGTCACATCGCCCCTTGCGTGCCTGTTAGGGGCATCTTTTTATCTCGCCGCACCCGCGCGGCAGAAATAATACGCGCTCCGGCAAGAGCGCGTATGCCATCGTCAGGCCTGGACGCCCTGAGGCTCCGCCTCCGGCACCTCTTCCTGCAGCTGCCCCTCGTTTTTTGACAGCATCGCCGTCGCAATTCCGTTGCCCAGCACGTTAATAGCGGAGCGCCCCATATCAAGGAAATGGTCGATCCCCATCAGCAGCAAAATCCCGGCGACCGGAATATTGAAGCTGGGGATCGTCGCGGCCAGCACCACCAGCGCCGAACGCGGCACCCCGGCAATCCCCTTCGAAGCCAGCATCAGCGTCAGCATCATCACCGTAATTTCGCTGAAGCTGAGGTGGATGTTATACGCCTGAGCGATAAACAGGGAGGCAAAGGAGCAGTAGACCATCGAACCGACCAGGTTAAAGGAGTAGCCGATGGGCAAAACGAAGGAGACGATATTGCGCGAGCAGCCGAAGCTGACCAGCCGCTCCAGCGTCTTCGGATAGGCCGCTTCCGAGCTGCTGGTGGTAAAGGCGACCAGCACCGGATCTTTCAGCATATTGAGCAGGCGGAAGACCTCTTTTTTCAGCACCATATAGCCCACCGCCACCAGTACCGCGCTGGTGAGCAGTACCGCAACGTAGTAGCCGCCGATAAACGAGGCGTAGTTCAGCAGAATGCCCAGCCCCTGGGAGGCGATAACCGAGGAGATAGCGGCAAAAATCGCCAGCGGAGCCACGTACATCACGTATCCGGTCACCTTGAGCATAATGTGGGAGACCACGTTCAGCGCGGCCACCAGCGGGGCGTTAAATTTCTCCCCCAGCGATGCCCCGGCGATGCCAAAGAACATCGAGAAGACCACGATCTGCAGAATTTCGTTACTGGCCATCGCTTCGGTGATGCTGGTCGGAATGGTATGCGACAGGAACCCTTTCAGGCTCATCCCGCTGACCGCCAGCCCGGTATCCACGGACTCTTTGGGGATCGCCAGATTCAGGCCGTTGCCCGGATGCCAGAGGGTGACGATCACTAATCCCACCAGAATGGAGAGGATCGAGGAGGTGACAAACCACACCATCGCCTTACCGCCTACGCGACCGATAGTGGCGGTTTCGCCCAGCCGCATTATGCCGACGGTCAGGGTGCTGAAGACCAACGGTGCAATCACCATTTTGATCAGGCGTAAAAACATATCGGTGAAGAGCGTGATGTTATCCGACCATGCCGCGATGGCGGTCGGGGAGGCGTAGGCGTGAATTGCCGCGCCGGAAAGTATCCCCATCAGCATGAAGATAACGATGAAGAGCGTGAGTTTGTTTGCACTGGCCACTAAAATTACCCCTGATTTATTTAAGGAATTGTTTTCAAAGTGCATGTCTTTTTTTATTGGCGCGCTTTAAAACATTCACCGTATAAATTGAATAAAAGCCGCTATAGTTACAACTATTTTTTAGTTTATTAACGAAATAGTTGATATGACAGTTGATATACATCAAGCCACACCCGGTTGTGGCGCAATCCATATGCGGCCTTGCCGAGGGAGTTCCGGAGGTGCTGGCAAGCGCAGAGACCTTTATGAACAGCCTATTCTTTCCATCGCCAGACCGCTGCCGAACCGTTTTCGTTACGCTGCCGATAGCAGGTACCGGCCCGTAAACCGATCGTATCGCCCCGCGGACTGTTTAGCCGTATCGCGCTGCGCCAGGCGTCTAAGGCTCGCCAGAAATCTTCAGTAACGCCATAAGATTAGGGGATATGAAATAATTTTATCTATTCCACAATGTTCCGACTTAAGATAAGTACAGCCCAATAATAACCAGATCCATCATTCTTCAGATAAAGATCCTCCATCTTAAAACGCAATAACCGAATCATATTGTTATCATTCCAATAATCATAGTATCTAGCGTGCGAATTTATAATATTCACACTTTAAATACATCATCAACATAGCATTAGCAGCGCGAATAATATGAGGCAGGTCAAGCATTATGATTTTTATATTATCACCACGAATACCCTCACCAATATATATAAAATCATGCACATACTCCTTTCATAATCTGGGTTTTGACAGCAGAAGAATAAAGTGGTAATTATTAAAAGCAGCATAAATAAAAAACATGCTCACTCAGCGACAAACGAATGGACAACATTTTATTTTTGTGGCCTGAGCTATCTGCAAACATGTTCTACATGAATGAGTAGAGAAAACGATGTTCCCGAACGCCGGATAACAGAGGGCGCAAATGAATAAGTGGAGCAGTAATCAGATGAAAGCATCATTTATATTGTTTATGAAGTCGTTTTTTGTTTTTTATATCACCCAACTCATTTCCGGTAGCGGAGTTACAGGTAAAATAGTGCTTTACTCTTTATTTGGTGCAGCTATATGGGTGTTGTTATTAAAAATATTCCCGAACTTAACTAACAAGGAGTGACCAATGAGAGCGTTAACGAAAGAAGAAGTAAAAATAATTTCCGGTGGAGGAGTGGATCGTGAAGCAGTAGTTGTTGCAGGCAATATCGCGGGTGGATTACTCGGGAATTTTAGCCGAGTACCAAATGGGGGACTGTATGGTTCAACTGTAGGTGGCTATATTGCAGGTAAAGGTTACGATGCAATAGCCAACTCGCCAACAATTACCATACCAAACATTAATATAAACCCAATTACCCAAGGGATCCCGTCATACATCTCGCGTCCGGGAATGCATAGCTCTATATATACGAATGCAAATTAAGTAGCGTCAGGGGTATTATACCATACCCCTTTTTTATACAAAGCAGTTACCGTCCCACACATATTTACTTACATATGAAATAAGAGTATCAATATTTTCCCTGGCGGAGAAAGTGGCAATGATGTTCCCTACGAAGGTAACATCCCTGGTGATGAAGTACGCATCACCGAGGCTTGCACTTACACCAGCCAGCGAGTCCACTTTTGGAGTCTATCCAGACATATCTCAACAGTCTTTTCATAATTCCTCCATTTTTACGAGGCGTTCCCTCACTAAACTAGTATCATTTCGCGAAACGTTTCAGGATGAGATAGCTAAATAATGAAAGGCAGTCACACACTTCGTTGGGCAACCGCCCTGGCGGTCGTCATCGTTGCCGGTGCCGCATACTGGTTTTGGCAGGGTCGTGATACGGCGGGTGAAGCGCCTACGGCGGCGGCCGGGCACGGTGCGCCTGCTGCCGGCGGCCGTCACGGCCGCTTCGGCGCACCCCTGGCGCCGGTTCAGGCCGCTACGGCCACCAGCGAATCGGTGCCGCGCTATCTCAGCGGCCTCGGCACGGTCACCGCGGCTAATACGGTCACCGTGCGCAGCCGGGTCGACGGCCAGCTGCTGGCGATCCACTTCCAGGAAGGCCAGCAGGTTAAAGCCGGCGATCTGCTGGCGGAGATCGACCCCAGCCAGTTCAAAGTCGCGCTGGCGCAGGCCCAGGGGCAGCTAGCCAAAGATAAGGCGACCCTTGCCAACGCCAGGCGCGACCTCGCCCGCTACCAGCAGCTGGTCAAAAGCAATCTCGTTTCGCGTCAGGAGCTGGATACCCAGCAGTCGCTGGTCAGCGAAACCAACGGCACGATTAAAGCCGACGAAGCGGCGGTGGCCAGCGCCCAGCTGCAGCTCAACTGGAGCCGCATCGTCGCGCCCATCGACGGGCGCGTCGGCTTAAAGCAGGTGGATATCGGCAACCAGATCTCCAGCGGAGATACCACCGGTATCGTGGTATTAACGCAAACCCACCCGATCGATTTAGTCTTCACGCTGCCGGAAAATGACATCGCGGCGGTGGTTCAGGCGCAGAAGGCGGGTAAAGCCCTGCCGGTTGAGGCCTGGGACCGCACCAACAAGCAGAAAATCACCAGCGGCACGCTGCTCAGCCTGGATAACCAGATTGACGCCACCACCGGCACCATCAAGCTGAAAGCCCGTTTCAGCAACCAGGATGACGCGCTGTTCCCAAACCAGTTCGTTAACGCCCGCATGCTGGTGGATACCGAGCAGAATGCGGTGGTGATCCCCGCCGCCGCCCTGCAGATGGGCAACGAGGGCCACTTCGTATGGGTGCTGAACGCCGACAATAAGGTCAGCAAGCATACGGTGACGCCGGGTATTCAGGATAGCCTGAAGGTGGTCATTAGCGCCGGGCTTTCCGCCGGCGATCGCGTGGTCACCGACGGTATCGACCGCCTGACCGAAGGCGCGAAGGTTGAGGTCGTCGAGCCGCACAGCGCATCCACCGCCGCGCCGGAAAAAGCCACCAGCCGCGAATACGGCAAAAAAGGAGCGCGCTCCTGATGCAAGTCCTACCGCCGAGCAGTACGGGCGGCCCTTCCCGTCTCTTTATCATGCGCCCGGTGGCCACCACGCTGCTGATGGTGGCTATCCTGCTGGCCGGGATTATCGGCTACCGCTTCCTGCCGGTCTCAGCGCTGCCGGAGGTCGATTATCCGACCATTCAGGTAATCACCCTCTACCCTGGCGCCAGCCCTGACGTGGTGACCTCCGCGATCACCGCGCCGCTGGAGCGCCAGTTTGGCCAGATGTCCGGCCTCAAGCAGATGTCGCCGCAAAGTTCGGGCGGTGCCTCGGTGGTGACCCTGCAGTTCCAGCTGACGCTGCCGCTGGACGTCGCCGAGCAGGAGGTGCAGGCGGCGATTAACGCGGCCACCAACCTGCTCCCCTCAGACCTGCCTAATCCGCCGGTCTACAGCAAGGTGAATCCGGCCGATCCGCCGATTATGACCCTCGCGGTCACCTCTTCCGCCATTCCGATGACCCAGGTGGAGGATATGGTGGAAACCCGCGTGGCGCAGAAAATCTCCCAGGTCTCCGGCGTCGGCCTGGTGACCCTCGCCGGCGGCCAGCGTCCGGCGGTGCGTGTGAAGCTCAACGCGCAGGCGATTGCCGCCCTCGGATTGACCAGTGAAACCATCCGCACCGCGATTACCAGCGCCAACGTCAACTCGGCGAAAGGCAGCCTCGACGGCCCTTCGCGGGCGGTGACGCTCTCCGCGAACGACCAGATGCAGTCGGCGGAAGAGTATCGCCGGCTGATCGTCGCTTACCAGAACGGCGCGCCGATTCGCCTCGGCGACGTCGCTACCATCGAGCAGGGCGCGGAAAACAGCTGGCTGGGCGCGTGGGCGAACAACCAGCGGGCGATCGTCATGAACGTTCAGCGCCAGCCGGGAGCGAATATTATCGCCACCGCCGACAGCGTGCGCCAGATGCTGCCCCAGCTAACTGAAAGCCTACCGAAGTCGGTCAAGGTGCAGGTCCTTTCCGATCGCACCAACAACATTCGCGCCTCGGTGAGCGATACGCAGTTTGAGCTGATGCTGGCGATCGCCCTGGTGGTGATGATCATCTACCTGTTCCTCCGCAACGTCCCGGCGACTATTATCCCAGGCGTCGCCGTGCCGCTCTCGCTTGTGGGCACCTTTGCGGTGATGGTGTTTCTCGACTTCTCGATTAACAACCTGACGCTGATGGCCCTGACCATCGCCACCGGCTTCGTGGTCGATGACGCCATCGTGGTTATCGAAAACATCTCGCGCTATATCGAAAAGGGCGAAAAGCCGCTGACCGCCGCGCTCAAGGGCGCCGGCGAGATCGGCTTTACCATCATCTCGCTGACCTTCTCGCTGATCGCGGTGCTGATCCCGCTGCTGTTTATGGGCGATATCGTCGGCAGATTATTCCGCGAATTTGCCGTCACCCTGGCGGTGGCGATCCTCATCTCCGCCGTGGTGTCGTTGACCCTGACGCCGATGATGTGCGCGCGGATGCTGAGCCACGAATCGCTGCGCAAGCAAAACCGCTTCTCCCGCGCCAGCGAACGCTTCTTCGATCGGGTGATTGCCGCCTACGGCCGCCTGCTGGGCCGGGTGCTGAACCACCCGTGGCTGACCCTCAGCGTGGCGCTGGGCACCCTGGCGCTGTCGATTATGCTGTGGGTGTTTATCCCGAAAGGCTTCTTCCCGATCCAGGACAACGGCATTATTCAGGGCACGCTGCAGGCCCCGCAGTCGGCCTCTTTTGCCAGCATGGCCCAGCGCCAGCAGCAGGTCTCGGCGCTGATCCTCAAGGACCCGGCGGTGGAGAGCCTGACGTCGTTCGTGGGCGTCGACGGCACCAACCCGGCGCTGAACAGCGCCCGGCTGCAGATCAACCTCAAGCCGCTGAGCGAGCGCGACGACCGCGTCCAGACGGTTATCTCTCGGCTGCAGCGCTCGGTGGACGGCATTCCGGGCATCGCGCTCTATCTGCAGCCCACCCAGGATTTGACCATCGATACCACCGTCAGCCGCACGCAGTACCAGTTCACGCTGCAGGCCAACTCGCTGGATGCGCTCAGCAACTGGGTTCCGCAGCTGCTGACCCGCCTGCAGGCGCTGCCGCAGCTCTCCGACGTCAGCAGCGACTGGCAGGATAAAGGCCTGGCGGCGTACATCAACGTCGACCGCGACAGCGCCAGCCGCCTTGGGATCAGCATGGCCGATGTCGACAATGCGCTGTACAACGCCTTTGGCCAGCGCCTGATCTCAACCATCTATACCCAGGCCAACCAGTACCGGGTGGTACTGGAGCACGACACCCAGGCCACGCCGGGGCTCGCCGCGCTCGACGGCATTCGCCTCACCGGCAGCGACGGCGGCATCGTGCCGCTGAAATCGATCGCCACCGTTGAGCAGCGCTTTACGCCGCTGTCGATCAACCACCTCGACCAGTTCCCGGTGACCACCATCTCCTTTAACGTCCCGAACGGCTACTCCCTCGGCGATGCGGTGGAGGCGATTCAGGCCGCCGAACGGGCGCTGGATTTACCCACCGATATCCGCACCGAGTTCCAGGGCAGCACCCTTGCCTTCCAGTCGGCGCTGGGGAATACCGTCTGGCTGGTGGTCGCCGCGGTGGTAGCGATGTACATCGTCCTCGGCGTGCTGTATGAGAGCTTTATCCATCCGATCACCATTCTCTCCACCCTGCCGACCGCCGGCGTCGGCGCCCTGCTGGCCCTGTGGCTGGCCGGCAGCGAGCTGGACGTGATTGCCATTATCGGCATCATTCTGCTGATTGGCATCGTCAAGAAAAACGCCATCATGATGATCGACTTTGCCCTCGCCGCCGAGCGCGAACAGGGCATGCCGCCGCGCGAGGCGATTTATCAGGCCTGTCTGCTGCGTTTTCGCCCGATTCTGATGACCACCCTAGCGGCGCTGCTCGGCGCGCTGCCGCTGATGCTGAGCACCGGCGTCGGCGCGGAGCTGCGCCGCCCGCTGGGGATCGGTATGGTCGGGGGCCTGATGCTCAGCCAGGTGCTGACGCTGTTTACCACCCCGGTGATCTATCTGCTGTTCGACCGCCTGTCGCTGTACCTCAAAAGCCGCTTCCCACGGCGTGAGGAGGAGGCGTAAATGAAGTTTTTCGCCCTCTTCATTTACCGCCCGGTGGCGACGATTTTGATTTCGCTGGCCATCACCCTGTGCGGAATTCTCGGCTTCCGCCTGCTGGCGGTCGCCCCGCTGCCGCAGGTGGATTTCCCGGTGATAATGATCAGCGCCTCGCTGCCCGGCGCCTCGCCGGAAACCATGGCCTCCTCGGTGGCGACGCCGCTGGAGCGCTCCCTCGGACGCATTGCCGGGGTCAATGAAATGACCTCCTCCAGCTCCCTTGGCAGCACGCGCATTATTATGGAGTTCAACTTCGACCGCGATATCAACGGCGCCGCCCGCGACGTGCAGGCGGCGATCAACGCCGCGCAAAGCCTGCTGCCCAGCGGCATGCCGGGGCGTCCAACCTACCGCAAGGCCAACCCGTCGGACTCGCCGATCATGATCCTGACGCTCACCTCGGATACCTACTCCCAGGGCGAGCTGTACGATTTTGCCTCCACCCAGCTGGCGCAAACGATCGCCCAGATTGACGGCGTCGGCGACGTTGACGTCGGCGGCAGTTCCCTGCCCGCGGTGCGCGTGGACCTCAATCCGCAGGCGCTGTTTAACCAGGGCGTGTCGCTGGACGCCGTGCGCACGGCGATTGATAACGCCAACGTGCGCAGGCCGCAGGGGGCGCTGGAGGACGGCAGCCATCGCTGGCAGATCCACACCAACGATGAGCTGAAAACCGCCGCGGAGTATCAGCCCGTCATCGTGCACTACAGCAACGGCGCGGCGGTGCGTCTTGGCGACGTTGCCAACATCAGCGATTCGGTACAGGACGTGCGCAACGCCGGGATGACCAATGCCAAACCGGCAATTCTGCTGATGATCCGCAAGCTGCCGGAAGCCAATATCATCCAGACGGTGGACAGCATTCGCGCGCGCCTGCCGGAGCTGCAGAAAACCATTCCGGCGGCGATCGATCTGCAAATCGCCCAGGACCGCTCCCCGACGATCCGCGCCTCGCTGGAGGAGGTCGAACAAACGCTGGTGATTTCGGTGGCGCTGGTGATCCTCGTGGTGTTTCTGTTCCTGCGCTCCGGCAGAGCCACGCTGATCCCGGCGGTGGCGGTACCGGTGTCGCTGATCGGCACCTTCGCCGCCATGTACCTCTGCGATTTTAGCCTCAACAACCTGTCGCTGATGGCCCTGACCATCGCCACCGGCTTCGTGGTGGATGACGCCATCGTGGTGCTGGAGAATATCTCCCGCCACCTTGAGGCGGGGATGAAGCCGCTGCAGGCGGCGCTGCAGGGAAGCCGGGAGGTGGGCTTTACGGTGCTGTCGATGAGCCTGTCGCTGGTGGCGGTCTTTTTACCGCTGCTGCTGATGGGCGGCCTGCCGGGGCGTCTGCTGCGCGAGTTCGCGGTCACCCTGTCGGTGGCGATTGGTATATCGCTGGCGGTGTCATTAACCCTGACGCCGATGATGTGCGGCTGGCTGCTGAAAAGCGGCAAGCCGCACGAGCCCACGCGCAACCGCGGCTTTGGCCGCCTGCTAATCGCCGTTCAGGGCGGCTACGGCAAATCGCTGAAGTGGGTGCTGAGGCACAGCCGAATGACCGGCCTCGTCCTGCTGGGCACGATTGCCCTGAGCATCTGGCTCTATATCTCGATTCCGAAAACCTTCTTCCCGGAGCAGGATACCGGCGTGCTGATGGGCGGCATTCAGGCGGACCAGAGCATCTCCTTCCAGGCAATGCGCGGCAAGCTGCAGGACTTTATGAAAATCATTCGGGAAGACCCGGCGGTGGATAACGTTACCGGCTTTACCGGCGGCTCGCGGGTCAACAGCGGGATGATGTTTATCACCCTTAAATCCCGCGACCAGCGCCAGGAAACGGCGCAGCAGATCATTGACCGGCTGCGGAAAAAGCTGGCCAAAGAGCCGGGGGCGAACCTGTTCCTGGTGGCGGTGCAGGATATTCGCGTCGGCGGACGTCAGTCCAACGCCAGCTACCAGTACACCCTGCTATCGGACGATCTGGCGGCGCTGCGCGAGTGGGAGCCCAAAATTCGTAAAGCGCTGGCGGCGCTGCCCGAGCTGGCTGACGTCAACTCTGACCAGCAGGACAACGGCGCGGAGATGGACCTGATCTACGATCGCGATACCATGTCGCGCCTCGGCATCAGCGTGCAGGACGCCAACAGCCTGCTCAACAACGCCTTCGGCCAGCGGCAGATCTCCACCATCTACCAGCCGCTGAACCAGTACAAGGTGGTGATGGAGGTTGACCCGGTCTATACCCAGGACGTCAGCGCGCTGGATAAGATGTTCGTTATCAATAGCGAAGGCAAACCGATCCCGCTCTCCTACTTCGCCAAATGGCAGCCGGCTAACGCCCCGCTGTCGGTGAACCATCAGGGGCTTTCGGCGGCCTCCACCATCTCCTTTAACCTGCCGACCGGTAAATCCCTGTCGGAGGCCAGCGACGCCATCAACCGCGCCATGACCCAGCTCGGGGTGCCCTCCAGCGTGCGCGGCTCGTTTGCCGGAACCGCGCAGGTTTTCCAGGAGACCATGAATTCGCAGATCGTGCTGATTCTGGCGGCGATTGCGACGGTCTATATCGTGCTGGGGATCCTCTACGAAAGCTACGTGCATCCGCTAACCATCCTCTCCACCCTCCCCTCGGCGGGAGTCGGGGCGCTGCTGGCGCTGGAGCTATTCGGCGCGCCGTTCAGCCTCATCGCGCTGATCGGAATTATGCTATTAATTGGAATAGTGAAGAAAAACGCCATCATGATGGTCGACTTTGCGCTGGAGGCGCAGCGTAGCGGCAACCTGCCGCCGGAAGAGGCTATTTTCCAGGCCTGCCTGCTGCGTTTTCGCCCAATTATGATGACCACCCTCGCGGCGCTGTTCGGCGCGCTGCCGCTGGTACTATCCGGCGGCGACGGCTCGGAGCTGCGCCAGCCGCTGGGGATTACCATCGTCGGCGGCCTGGTGGTGAGCCAGCTGCTGACGCTGTACACCACGCCGGTGGTGTATCTGTTTTTCGATCGTCTGCGGCTGCGTTTTTCCCGAAAAGCCCGGCAACCGGTAAGCGAATAATATGACCGACCTCCCGTCCAGCGTGCGCTGGCAGCTATGGATAGTGGCATTCGGCTTCTTTATGCAGTCGCTGGATACCACCATCGTTAATACCGCCCTCCCCTCGATGGCCAAAAGCCTCGGGGAGAGCCCGCTGCATATGCATATGGTTATCGTCTCCTACGTGCTGACGGTGGCGATTATGCTGTCCGCCAGCGGCTGGCTGGCGGACCGGGTGGGAGTGCGCAATATCTTTTTCAGCGCCATTATCCTCTTCACTCTCGGTTCGCTGTTTTGCGCCCAGGCCAATACCCTCGACCAGCTGGTGCTGGCCCGGGTGCTGCAGGGCGTCGGCGGCGCCATGATGGTGCCGGTTGGCCGCCTGACGGTGATGAAAATCGTCCCCCGCGCGCAGTATATGGCGGCGATGACCTTCGTTACCCTCCCCGGCCAGATCGGGCCGCTGCTGGGCCCGGCGCTCGGCGGCGTGCTGGTGGAATATGCCTCCTGGCACTGGATTTTCTTAATCAATATTCCGGTCGGCATTATCGGCGCTATCGCCACGCTCTCGCTGATGCCGAACTACACCCTGCAGACGCGGCGCTTTGACATACTCGGCTTTATCCTGCTCGCCGCCGCGATGGCGACGCTGACCCTCGCCCTTGACGGCAAAAAGGGCCTCGGCATCTCTCCGCTGCTGCTGGCGGCGCTGGTGGCCATCGGCATCGCCTCCATCGGGCTCTATCTGTGGCACGCGCGGGGCAACGACGGGGCGCTGTTCAGCCTCGACCTGTTCCGCAACCGCACCTTCTCCCTCGGGCTCGGCGGCAGCTTCGCCGGGCGCATCGGCAGCGGCATGCTGCCGTTTATGACCCCGGTATTCCTGCAGATTGGCCTCGGCTTCACCCCGTTCCACGCCGGCGTGATGATGAT
>NZ_JAQGFU010000106.1:0-15230 GCF_030078455.1 Klebsiella sp. Ech2A
CTTTACCCCCGGTTCGCCGGCGATTAACTACTTTCCTCTCTCCATCTGGCGACGTCTGCTCGATCGCATCCTGCGCGAAGAGGGCAGCACGCTGCTGGGCTACGGCGATGCGGCGGGGGAGCTGGTGCTGCGGCAGGCTATCGTGCGCCACCTCGCGCTGTCGCGCGGTATTCGCTGCGATGCCCGGCAGATTGTCATTACCGAAGGCGCGCTTGAGGGGGTCAACCTCTGTACCCACCTGCTGAGCGTCGCCGGTGATACCGCCTGGGTAGAGGAGCCGGGCTATTTAGGCGCCAAAAGCGTATTTCTGAAGGCCGGACTGCGGGTGAAAGGGATGGCGGTCGATAGCGAAGGCATGCGTCCGGAGGTGGATGAGAGCGAAACGCCGAGGCTCATTTTCACTTCCCCTTCGCACCAGTATCCATGCGGAGCGGTGATGAGCGCCGGGCGACGTCTGGCGCTGCTGGAGTATGCGCGCCAGCATAATGCCTGGATCGTGGAAGATGACTACGATAGCGAGTTTCGCTACAGCGGTGAGCCGATCCCGGCGATGCTGGGAATGGTAAAAGACGCGCCGGTGGTCTATCTCGGTACGTTCAGCAAAACGCTGTTCCCGGCGCTGCGGATTGGTTTTGTGGTCATGCCACCGGCGCTGGCCGCCGCGGCTCAGGGGGCGGTTAGCGCGCTGCTGCGGGGCGGCCATCGGGCTGAACAGCGGGCGCTGGCGCTCTTCATCGAAGAGGGCCACTATGCCCGTCATCTGGCCGCCATGCGCCGTTTGTACCGTAAGCGTCAGCTGCAGCTACGCGAGGCCCTGGCCAGGGAGCTGACCCAGCCTTGTGACATTCTCGGCGGCGAGGGCGGGCTGCACCTGACGGTCGCCGTTGAGGGGATTGATGATGTGGCGGTGGTTGAGCAGGCCCGCCAGTTTCAGCAGGCCCCTGCGGCCTTAAGCCGCTTCTATCTGGACGCACGGCGCGCGCGAAGCGGGCTGGTGCTGGGATATGGCAATACGTCCGCTTCGCATTTTGCTCCGGCGCTGCGGACGTTAAATCGTCTTATCAGGCAGAGCCGACGCGGGTCAGGCTGAAGACATCGTAGAACGATAGCTCGCCTTTGGTAGCAATCATTTTTTGCAGCTGCGTTTTCTGCTCGCCCGCTACGCGCGGCGACTGCAGGATCCGCTCGATCAGCTGAGGCGGGACGAAGCGGGTGTTGTACCATTCGCCGTTGTAGCAGACGCGAAAGTCCAGGACGTCGATATCTTCGTAGCGATAGCGCGGATAGACGTCAAAGAAAAAGAAGCCGTTCAGCAGGACAAACAGCACCACCAGCAGCCATACGGAATCCACCAGCGTCTCTGAGGTGAACATGACGACGAAGGTCGCAGCAAAGGCGGCGTACATCGCGACGAACAGCCACGGATGATTGCGAATAAAACTGATGCTGAAGCGCGGACGGTTGTCGCGCTTCTCTTTCACATTGAGCTCATCAATGGTATTGGTCAGCAGTTGCTGTATTTCTGTCATTTTGTCCCCGAATTCTACTAAGGCCCAGCCTGAAGGCTATTTTATGTTGCGGGAATCAGATGGAAAAGTAACAGATCAGTTGCGGAAAAGCATAACAGTTACTCTTTTTCCGCTTCCAGCATCCTGATGATTTGCGCGGGATTGCCGCCAACGACCGCATTCGGCGGAACGTCTTTGACGACCACGGCCCCGGAGGCGATGACGGCGTTATCGCCAATCGTCACGCCCGGGTTAATCACGGCGCGGCCGCCAATCCAGACGTTATTCCCGATGGTGACCGGTTTGCCGTACTCTTTGCCGCTGTTGCGCTCGACGGCATCGAGAGGATGGGTGGCGGTATAGATATGTACGCCGGGTGCCAACATGCAGTTATCGCCGATCCGTATCGGGCAGACGTCGAGCATGACGCAGTCAAAATTGGCGTAGAAATGACTGCCGAGATAAATATTGTAACCATAATCACAGCGGAAGGTGGGCTCAATATAGGCATCGGCCGCCTGACCCAATAACCCTGCCAGACAGTTTTTGCGTAGTTCACGTTCTTCCGGCGCCGAATGGTTGTAGCGATGCAGCTCCTGCCTGGCATGCAGGCGATCCGCGCGTAGCGTCGCGTCTCCGGGCTGATACAGCTCTCCGGCGATCATCTTAAGTTTCTCTTCACTCATGGGGCTTTCCTCAAATAGCGGGTGGGCCACAGTATAAAAAAGAAACCGGTTTCAGATACGCCGTTTGGCTATTTATGCGAGTAATATCACAAATATACCCGAAGTGGGGGGAGGGGGCTGATTACCGTCTGGTCGTTACCTGAAATGAATTAGCGAATGAATTTCCACACCGACGTCGGGATTTTGTCGTACAGCTTATTCATGGTCAATTCAGCAAGACGGTGATCGGCCGCTGAGTAAAATACAGCCAGTTCGTTGTCCGGAAGTTCGTATTTATTTTTTTCAATTACGCGTTCCAGCGTATCAATTGTCTGACAACGGCGTAAGCGCATCAAATAGTCTGTTTTGGTTAATGGTTCACCAGACATAAATTCACCTTTAGATTGTAATAATACTAACAAGAAAGACTTGCCGGATTTTCCCGGCTGGCGTTAACAAAACAACGGAATAACCGATTTCCCGATTTACGCCATTTCTGCAGGTCTACGCTGTTAATGCCGTAGCTGCTAAACAACATGAAAGTGTCATCAAGGTATTCATCGAGCTGAGCAATCAGTTTATTATCCTCAGCGTACTTAATTTTATAATTAAGCGCGAAGGTAGCAATGTGATCGATCAATTCATTAAGCTGAAGATTGACAGCCGACGTCGGGTCATTAACCCACCCGTGGTTGCTCTCTTCCAGGTTTGCAAGGCAATCATGATACAGGGTTTCGCAGAGAAATCGAAGCTGTGCGATATCATGTCTTTTTGGCGAGTATTCGTCCATAACACATCCCCTTTTGAGTGGTTTTAAACGACGACTAACAAGCACCGTTGTGGGATGAACACGACTAACAGACCTGGCACATACATTGTAATCCTGTTGATTTAACTATAATCCACTCTTAAACAGATTTCACCGTGCTATTACGAAAAATTACAATTATTACCCTTAATTTATCTTAAAGCATCGGACTCTATTATACCGCAACATATCAAGGTGATGTCTATCGCAAAGCACACCTTATGGATCATTGGTTTAGCAGGTTATTTTGTCATGTGCCCGTCGGCAGCCACGGATAACGCTGGTATTAAGAATATTCTGAGTGAGGCCGAAGGGTAAAACCGTGAAGAATAATCTGATAAAAAATAGGTTACGTCATATCTTTGCTGATTATATAGCAGAACATCCGCTAAACAATCACATTGTGTGCGCTTTCATCGATAAAAAAAGGGCCGCAAATGCGGCCCTGAGTTCAGAGATTAATGATGCCCGGTCGGATGACTGTGCTCAATATCTTCCGTTTTCTTGCTGAAACGGCGACGAACGACCACGAAGAATACCGGCACGAAGAAGATTGCCAGAACCGTCGCGGTGACCATCCCGCCCATTACGCCGGTACCTACGGCGTTCTGCGCCCCGGAGCCTGCGCCGGAGCTGATAACCAGCGGCATAACCCCGAGGATAAAGGCCAGCGAGGTCATCAGGATTGGACGCAGACGCATACGTACCGCCTCCAGCGTCGCCTCAATCAGGCCCTTGCCTTCTTTATCCATCAGGTCTTTGGCGAACTCGACGATAAGTATCGCGTTCTTCGCCGACAGGCCGATGGTGGTCAGCAGACCCACCTGGAAGTAGACGTCGTTAGTCAGGCCGCGGAAGGTTGCGGCCAGCAGCGCGCCGATAACCCCGAGCGGTACAACCAGCATAACCGAGAATGGAATCGACCAGCTTTCATACAGCGCTGCCAGACACAGGAAGACCACAATCAGCGAGATGGCATACAGGGCCGGAGCCTGGTTACCGGACAGACGTTCCTGATAGGACATACCGGTCCAGTCGTAGCCAACGCCAGCCGGCAGCTTGCCCGCCAGTTCTTCCATCAGGTTCATGGCTTCACCGGTACTTCTACCCGGAGTCGCCTGGCCGAGGATTTCCATCGACGGCAGACCGTTATAGCGTTCCAGACGCGGTGAACCGTACTCCCAGTGCGACGTTGAGAAGGCCGAGAACGGCACCATCTGCCCGTCGCTACCGCGAACGTACCAGTTGCCAATATCTTCCGGCAGCATGCGGTATTTCGCTTCGGACATCACGTACACCTTCTTCACGCGACCGCGGTCGATAAAGTCGTTGACGTAGCTACCGCCCCAGGCTGCGCCCAGCGTGGTATTGATGTCGCTGATGGATACGCCCAGCGCCTGCGCTTTCTCCTGATCGATATCCACCTTGAACTGCGGCGTATCTTCCAGGCCGTTCGGACGCACGCCGACCAGCAGGTCAGGGTGCTTCGCAATTTCACCAAACAGCTGGTTACGCGCCTGGGTCAGTTTTTCGTGACCTAAGCCACCCTGGTCGATCAGCTGGAAGTCAAAGCCGGTTGCGGTACCCAGCTCGACGATAGCCGGCAGGTTAAAGGCGAAGACCATCGCATCTTTAATCTGCGAGAAGCGCGCCATCGCCCGACCGGTAATCGCTTCAACCTTGTTCTCGCTGCCCGGACGTTCGCTCCAGTCTTTCAGAGAAACGAACGCAATACCGGTGTTCTGACCGCGACCCGCGAAGCCAAAGCCGTTAACCGCGAACACGGATTCAACGTTGGCCTTCTCTTTCGTGAGGTAGTAGTCGGTCATCTCATCCAGCACTTTCTGCGTACGCTCCTGGGTGGCGCCAGCAGGCAGCTGCGCCATGCTCAGGAATACGCCCTGGTCTTCATCCGGCAGGAACGAGCTCGGCAGACGAACGAACAGGAAGGCCATTCCGACAACGATGATCAGATACAGCACCAGATAACGACCGGTACTGCGCAGGATGTTGCCTACGCTATCGGTGTAGTGGTGGGTGCTCTTATCGAACATGCGGTTAAACCAGCCAAAGAAGCCTTTGTGCTCGCCGTGACCGCCTTTAGCGATAGGTTTCAGCATCGTGGCGCACAGCGCCGGAGTCAGAATCAACGCCACCAGTACCGACAGTGCCATCGCCGAAACGATAGTGATGGAGAACTGACGATAAATCGCCCCGGTTGAGCCGCCGAAGAAGGCCATCGGGATGAATACCGCCGACAGCACCATCGCGATACCGACCAGCGCGCCCTGGATCTGGCCCATGGATTTACGGGTTGCTTCCTTCGGCGGGAGCCCCTCCTCGGCCATGACGCGCTCGACGTTTTCTACCACCACGATGGCGTCATCCACCAGCAGGCCTATCGCCAGCACCATACCAAACATGGTTAAGGTGTTTATCGAGAAGCCAAAGATGGAGAGGATGGCGAATGTCCCTAACAGGACCACCGGAACCGCGATGGTCGGAATCAGCGTGGCGCGGAAGTTCTGCAGAAACAGGTACATAACCAGGAAGACCAGGATAATGGCTTCAACCAGCGTTTTAACCACTTCATGAATGGAGATCTTCACGAACGGCGTGGTGTCATACGGGTAAACAATCTTCAGGCCTGACGGGAAGTACGGCTCCATTTTTGCCAGTTCAGCGCGAATGGCGTTTGCGGTATCCAGCGCGTTAGCGCCGGTTGCCAGCTTGATACCCAGACCGGAAGCCGGCTGGTTGTTATACTTGGCGATGATATCGTAGTTTTCGCCGCCGAGTTCGACCTTCGCCACATCGCGCAGGCGAACCTGCGAACCGTCCTGGTTCACTTTCAGCAGGATGTTGCTAAATTCGTCCGCGGATTTCAGACGCGTTTGCGCAATGATCGAAGCGTTCAGCTGCTGGCCTTTCACCGGCGGCGTACCGCCTAACTGACCGGCTGCAACCTGGGCGTTCTGCGCTTTAATGGCGCTAATGACATCGACCGGCGTCAGCTGGAAGTTGTTCAGCTTGTTCGGATCCATCCAGATACGCATCGCGTACTGGGAACCAAACAGCTGAACGTCGCCCACGCCTGAGGTACGGCTGATCGCATCCTTCATGTTGGCGCCAACGTAGTCGGAAATATCCTCCTGCGTCATGGTGCCGTTGGTGTTGATAACGCCGACAACCATCAGGAAGCTGCTGGAGGATTTCTCCACGCTCACGCCCTGTTGCTGTACTTCCTGCGGCAGCAGCGGCATAGCGAGCTGCAGTTTGTTCTGCACCTGCACCTGCGCGATATCCGCGTCGGTACCGGACTGGAAGGTCAGCGTGATCTGAACCGTACCGGTTGAGTCACTGTTGGAGGACATGTACATCAGGTTATCGATACCGTTCATGTTCTGTTCGATAACCTGCGTGACGGTATCCTGCACCGTTTTCGCATCAGCACCCGGGTAGGTTGCGGAAATTGTCACCGCCGGCGGCGCAATCGTTGGATATTGCGCGACAGGCAGCTTCAGGATCGCAAGTCCCCCAGCTAGCATGATTATTATGGCGATCACCCATGCGAATATGGGGCGATCGATAAAGAAATTAGGCATGTCTTAACGGCTCCTGTTTAAGTTAAGACCTGGTTTACTCTGACTTAGCGCTGCTTGCAGCTTGCTGCTTATCGTCAGAGGCTACTTCCTGCGCTTTCACCTGCACGCCTGGTTTTACTTTTTGCAGTCCGGCGACGATGACGCGATCGCCCGATTTCACCCCGGTAGTGACCAGCCATTTATCGCCGATCGCCTGCGTTGCGGTGACCTGACGAACCTCGACCTTATCGCCTTCGCCCACCACCATTACGCTGGCATCACCGCGCGGAGTGCGGGTTACACCCTGCTGAGGTACCAGCAGTGCGTCAGGGTTGGTGCCTTCTTCCAGACGCGCGCGGACGAACATACCTGGCAGCAGGGAGTTATCCGGGTTCGGGAAGATAGCGCGCAGAGTGATAGAACCGGTGGTCTGATCGACGGTCACGTCAGAAAACTCCAGCGTGCCGCCCTGCGGATACTTCAGACCATCGCTGGTGACCAGCTCGACCTTGGCTTTGCCGTTTTCCTGTTTCAGCTTACCGTTTGCCAGCTCCTGTTTCAGGCGCAGGAAATCGTTGCTCGACTGGGTCACGTCAACGTAGATCGGGTCCAACTGCTGAACGGTGGCCAGCGCGGTGGTCTGGCCGTTCTGCACCAGCGCACCTTCCGTTACGGCCGATTTACCAATACGACCGCTGATAGGCGACGTGACTTTGGTGTACGCGAGGTTAATACGCGCGGTTTCCACGGCAGCTTTTGCCGCCACGACGGCCGCATTGTTCTGCTGAGCGTCAGCAACGGCGGTGTCGTAGTCTTGTTGACTGATATATTTGGTGCCTAACAGTTTCTGGTAGCGCTTAACCGTCAGCTGGGAGATATTTGCCGCCGCCTGTGCCTTGGCTAAGTCGCCTTTCGCGCTTTCGTAGCTGGCCTGATAGGTTGCCGGATCGATCTGATAAAGGGACACACCTGCCTGGATATCGCTGCCTTCAGTGAAGTTACGTTTCAGAATAATGCCACTCACCTGAGGGCGAACTTCAGCGACGCGGTATGCGCTGGTGCGGCCAGGCAGCTCGGTGGTGATTTGTAGAGGTGCGGATTTGAGCGTCACAACGCCGACTTCCGGCATTTGCTGGGCCCCTTGTTGAGCCGGTTTGTCGTCACATCCTGTTAGCGCTAAGCTGCCTGAGAGCATCAGAACGACCGCCAGAGGCGTTAACCCTCTGTTTTTGTTCATATGTAAACCTCGAGTGTCCAATTTCAAATTGTTCAGTGGCTCAAACGACCACAAACCCACTGCTGTGTTTCTATTATGGTCATGCTATGGTACATACATTCATAAATGTATGTAAACGTAACCTCTGTAAACTCATCGACCTATGGCACGAAAAACCAAACAACAGGCACTTGAAACCCGGCAACACATTCTGGACGTTGCTCTGCGTTTGTTTTCGCAGCAAGGCGTATCATCTACCTCGTTAGCAGCAATTGCAAAAGCTGCAGGGGTGACGAGGGGGGCTATCTACTGGCATTTCAAGAATAAATCAGATTTATTTAATGAAATATGGGTGCTTTCGGAGGCCAGCATTAGTGACCTCGAAGTTGAGTATCGGGCAAAATTCCCCAACGATCCACTGTCAGTTGTTCGTGAGATCTTAGTCTATGTTCTTGAAGCAACGGTGACAGAAGAGCGTCGGCGGCTGATGATGGAAATCATCTTCCATAAATGCGAGTTTGTGGGCGAGATGACGGTGGCCCAGGAGGCGCAGCGCAGCCTCTGTCTCGAGAGCTACGATCGCATCGAGCACACTCTTAACGAATGTATTGCGGCGAAGATGCTGCCGGCTAATTTATTAACCCGGCGGGCGGCGATTTTAATGCGCAGCTACCTTTCTGGCCTGATGGAAAACTGGCTATTTGCGCCGGACTCTTTCGATCTGCAAAAGGACGCGCGGGAATTTGTCGAGACGCTTCTCGAGATGTATCAGTTTTGCCCGTCACTGCGGGCTCCAGCCGAGGCCGCGCTCTAGCGCTTCGCGCAAATTCCCGGCCTGAACCGGCGCGAAAAAATGCCGCTATCCGCCGCTATTCGCGCGCGGGTAGAAGTGCTATTCTGCGCGCTGCGACGACCCCCGGTATTCTCCGGCTTCTGCAATCATTCATGTTAACACTATGCTGCATACTATTCGTTGGCGAAACGCCATTTCCGCTTTTGTAATTGTACTGATGTTTTTCGTTGGCAGCCTTGGCGCAACGCGGGCCTTTGCGGCCGATTTACCCGATCGCTCCGAAGTGCAGAGCCAGCTCAATACGCTGAATAAGCAAAAAGAGCTCACTCCCCAGGACAAGCTGGTTCAGCAGGACCTGACGCAAACCCTCGAAACGCTCGATAAAATTGAGCGCATCAAGTCGGAGTCGGCCCAGCTGCGCCAGCAGGTCGATCAGGCCCCGGCGAAAATGCGCCAGGCGGTCGATGGCCTGAACGCGCTCGGCGACGTGCCTGACGATGAGGCCACGCGCAAAACGCTGGCCTCGCTGTCGCTCCGTCAGCTGGAAGCCCGCGTCACCCAGAACCTCGACGATCTGCAAAATGCCCAGAACGATCTGGCGACGTACAACAGCCAGCTGGTTGCTTTGCAAACCCAGCCGGAGCGCGTGCAGAACGCGATGTACTCGGCGTCCCAGCAGTTGCAGCAGATCCGTAACCGGCTGAACGGCACCTCGGTGGGGGAAGAGACCCTGCGCCCAACCCAGCAGGTACTGCTGCTGACGCAGCAGGCGCTGCTGAACGCGCAGATCGACCAGCAGCGTAAAAGCCTGGAAGGAAATACCGTCCTGCAGGACACGCTGCAGAAGCAGCGGGACTACGTCAGCGCCAACAGCAACCGTCTGGAGCATCAGCTGCAGCTGCTGCAGGAAGCCGTTAACAGCAAGCGGCTGACGCTGACGGAAAAAACCGCGCAGGAAGCGGTAACGCCAGATGAAACCGCACGCATTCAGGCCAATCCGCTGGTGAAGCAGGAGCTGGAGATTAACCACCAGCTTAGCCAGAGGCTGATTTCGGCGACTGAAAGCGGCAACCAGCTGGTGCAGCGCAATATTAAGGTCAAAAACTGGCTCGATCGCGCGCTGCAGTCTGAACGCGATATTAAAGAACAGATTTCGGTCCTCAAAGGCAGCCTGCTGCTGTCGCGTATCCTCTACCAGCAGCAGCAGACCCTGCCGTCTGCCGACGAGCTGGAGGATATGACCAACCGCATCGCCGACCTGCGCCTCGAGCAATTTGAGGTTAACCAGCAGCGCGACGCCCTGTTCCAGAGCGACGCCTACGTCGCAAAACTGGAAGAAGGGCACAGCAGCGACGTGAATCCGGAAGTCCACGACGCCCTGCTGGACGTGGTGGATATGCGCCGCGAGCTGCTCGATCAGTTCAACAAGCAGCTGGGTAATCAGCTGATGATGGCGATCAACCTGCAGATTAACCAGCAGCAGCTGATGAGCGTCTCCAGCGCCCTGAAAGCCATCCTGACCCAGCAAATTTTCTGGGTTAACAGCAACAAGCCCATGGACTGGGAGTGGATCAAATCCTTCCCTGAAGCGCTGAAAGGGCAGTTTAAGGCGATGAAAATCACCGTGAACTGGGAAAAAGCCTGGCCCGCCGTCTTTGTGGCCTTCCTTGCCGGGCTGCCGCTGCTGCTGATTGCCGGCCTTATCCGCTGGCGCCTGCAGTGGCTGCGCAGCTACCAGGCAAAGCTGGCGTCGCAGGTCGGGCAGCTGCGTAACGATACCCAGCTGCATACGCCAAAAGCGATTTTGATCGATCTGATAAGAGCGCTGCCGGTGGTGCTGCTGATCCTCGCCGCGGGCCTGATTCTGCTGACGATGCAGCTCAATATCAGCGATCTGCTGTGGGCCTACAGCAAGAAGCTGGCGCTGTTCTGGCTGGTGTTTGGCCTGTGCTGGAAGGTTCTGGAAAAAGACGGCGTGGCGGTAAGCCACTTCAATATGCCGCCGCAGCTCACCAGCCACTGGCGTCGGCAGATTGTCCGCGTCAGCCTGGCGCTGCTGCCGCTGAACCTGTGGTCGGTTATCTCCGAACTCTCTCCGCTGCATCTGATGGACGACGTGCTGGGGCAGTTCGTTATCTTTATCAACCTGCTGCTGATTGCGGTGCTGGTGTGGCCGATGTGCCGCGAAAGCTGGCGCGATAAGGAGTCGCACAGCCTGCGCCTGGTGACCGTCACCGTGCTGTCGATTGTCCCCGTCGCGCTGATGGCGCTGACCGCAACCGGCTACTTCTATACCACGCTGCGCCTTGCCGGACGCTGGATTGAAACCGTCTATCTGGTGATGCTGTGGAATCTGCTGTATCAGACCGTGCTGCGTGGCCTGAGCGTGGCGGCCCGCCGCATCGCCTGGCGTCGCGCGCTGGCTCGCCGTCAGCACCTGGTCAAAGAGGGCGCCGAAGGCGCTGAGCCGCAGGAGGAGCCGACGATTGCGCTGGAGCAGGTCAACCAGCAAACGCTGCGTATCACCATGCTGGTGATGATCGCGCTGTTCGGCATCCTGTTCTGGGCCATTTGGTCGGATCTGATCACCGTATTCGCCTATCTCGACAGCATCACCCTGTGGCACTACAACGGCACCGAAGCCGGCGTCAACGTGGTAAAAAGCGTCACCATGGGCAGCCTGCTGTTTGCGATAGTGGCCTCGATGGTGGCCTGGGCGCTCATCCGCAACCTGCCGGGTCTGCTGGAAGTGCTGATCCTGTCGCGGCTCAACATGCGCCAGGGGACGTCGTATGCGATAACCTCGATTCTGAACTACGCCATTATCGCCATTGGCGCGATGACGGTGTTCGGCTCGCTGGGGGTATCGTGGGACAAACTGCAGTGGCTGGCGGCCGCGCTGTCGGTAGGTTTGGGCTTTGGTCTGCAGGAAATTTTCGGTAACTTCGTTTCCGGCCTGATCATCCTGTTTGAACGCCCGGTGCGCATCGGCGATACCGTTACCATCGGGACCTTCTCCGGCACCGTCAGCAAGATCCGCATCCGCGCGACCACCATTACCGACTTTGACCGTAAGGAGGTGATCATTCCGAACAAAGCGTTCGTGACGGAGCGCCTGATCAACTGGTCGCTGTCTGACACCGTTACCCGCGTCGTCATCCGCCTCGGCGTGGCGTACGGTTCGGATCTGGATAAGGTAAAGGAGGTCCTGCTGCAGGCCGCTCATGAGCATCCGAAGGTCATGCCTGAACCTGCGCCGTCGGTCTTCTTCACGACCTTTGGCGCCAGCACGCTGGATCACGAACTGCGTCTCTACGTTCGCGAACTGCGCGATCGCAGCTACACGGTGGACGAGCTGAATCGCACCATCGACCGCCTGTGCCGTGAAAACAACATCAACATCGCCTTCAACCAGCTGGAAGTGCATCTGCGTAATGAAAAGGGTGATGAGGTGACGGAGCTGAAGCGTGAAGTTAAAGGGGACGATCCTTCCCCGGCGCTCGGCTAATTAACTCTCGGGGCGGCCGATGCGCCGCCCCGCAGCCCGCTACCGCTCCTCGTTCTGCGCCGATCCCGGCGCGTTCTTTAGCTTGTTTTCATAATCACGGCGAATGATTTCCAGCGCGCCGAGCACCGTGCGCGGGCTGACCTGGTTCTCTTCAAGCAGCATGATTAAATCGACGGCCAGTTTGACTTCATCCGGGGCGTTTTCCAGCGACATTCTCACTCCTTTCGTTAGCGCGTCATGCGTGCCAGCACGCTCTCTATTTTTTCCAGCGCATCGCGGCAGCGGGCAAGGCGTCCGGCATAGGCCTCCACCTCTTTCGCCAGGCGCTGCTGCTCATCGAGCGTCGTCGCCTGCAGCCACTGCCGCTGGCGATCGTTGCGCATGACCAGCAGGCGACGCTCATACTCCTGGTGCTTCAGCCGACGCCGCTGCCAGCGGCCCAGCCCCGATGCCGCGTTGTCCCAGCTGCGCAGCGGCCAGGTTGCCGTCTCGCGGCTGATGGCGACAATTTGCGCGCTCAGGCGCTCTGCCAGCCAGGCAACCTGCGGCAGCTGCTGGTGGGCGACGGCCTGCCGTAATTTGGCAAAATTATCCCGGGCTTCATCCAGATAGGCCTGCATCAGCGTGCTGCGGGTACGGAACAGCTGGCGATCGAAGCGGGCGCTCAGCGTCGCGTGGTTGGCCAGCGGCGCGACCTCTGCGGCCAGCCGGGCAAGCTGCTCTTCCAGCGAGTGTAAAAGCCGGGTTGTTTTCAAATAACTCCTCCATACCCTGATAAGCAACTATGCTACAGTAGCCACATCTGCTTGATAACGATTCGCATTATGCCACGTATTATTTTAACCATCATTGGCTGGCTGGCGGTAGTTCTGGGAACGCTGGGCGTCTTCCTGCCTTTACTGCCGACGACGCCGTTTATTCTGCTGGCGGCCTGGTGCTTTGCCCGCTCATCGCCGCGTTTTCATCACTGGCTGCTGTATCGCTCGTGGTTTGGCGGCTACCTGCGCCACTGGCAGCAGCACCGAGCCATGCCGCCCGGCGCCAAGCCGCGGGCGATAGCGATGATTATACTGACCTTTGCTATTTCCCTGTGGCTGGTTAAGCTTACGTGGGTACGCATCATGCTGCTGGTGATTTTGGCCTGCCTGCTGATATTTATGTGGCGTATTCCGGTGGTTGATGCAAAGCAACAAAAGCACTGATGCGCCATAATGCCTGTTGCAATTGTCGCTGACAGTCAGTAAATTCGAGCGTTTTCGAGCGCGGGTACGCCTGGTCAAAGGTTAATCAAATGTTTCCCTGGCCCGTTTGGCGCGTCCGTGAGTAACACCGTTTTTATCAGGCATAAACTTATGACCGCAACTGCACAGCAGCTTGAATATCTGAAGAACAGCATCCAAAGCATTCAGGACTATCCGAAACCGGGTATTCTTTTCCGTGATGTCACCAGCCTGCTGGAAGACCCGCAGGCCTATGCCCTGAGCATCGAGCTGCTGACCGAACGTTACAGAAACGCCGGCATCACCAAGGTGGTGGGTACCGAAGCGCGCGGTTTTCTGTTTGGCGCACCGGTTGCGCTGGCGCTGGGTGTTGGCTTCGTTCCGGTACGTAAACCGGGTAAGCTGCCGCGTGAAACTATCTCCGAGAGCTACGAGCTCGAGTACGGTACCGACAGCCTGGAAATCCACGTTGACGCCATCAAAGAAGGCGACAAGGTGCTGGTGGTTGACGATCTGCTGGCGACCGGCGGCACCATCGATGCAACCGTGAAGCTGATCCGCCGTCTGGGCGGTGAGGTGCAGGATGCTGCTTTCGTCATCAACCTGTTCGATCTGGGCGGCGAGCAGCGTCTGGATAAGCTGGGCATCAACAGCTACAGCCTGGTTCCGTTCCCGGGTCACTAAGCATTTCCCGATACATAGCCTCGCCGATCCGGCGGGGCTGTGATAGCATGGCCCCTTCGTGATTTCACCTTCCAGCGTTTCAGAGCCAGCCCATGAGTTATCAGGTCTTAGCCCGTAAATGGCGCCCACAAACCTTTGCTGACGTCGTCGGCCAGGAACATGTGCTGACCGCACTGGCGAACGGCTTGTCGTTAGGGCGCATCCATCACGCTTATCTCTTTTCCGGCACCCGCGGGGTAGGTAAAACCTCCATTGCGCGCCTGCTGGCAAAAGGGTTGAACTGTGAAACCGGCATTACCGCCACGCCGTGCGGCGTGTGCGACAACTGCCGTGAAATAGAGCAGGGGCGCTTCGTCGATTTGATAGAGATCGATGCCGCCTCGCGGACGAAAGTCGAAGATACCCGCGATCTGCTGGACAACGTTCAGTACGCGCCGGCCCGTGGCCGCTTCAAGGTCTACCTGATCGATGAAGTCCACATGCTGTCGCGCCACAGCTTCAACGCGTTGTTAAAGACGCTGGAGGAGCCGCCCGCGCACGTCAAATTCCTGCTGGCCACCACCGATCCGCAAAAGCTGCCGGTGACGATTCTGTCGCGCTGCCTTCAGTTCCATCTGAAGGCGCTGGACGTCGAGCAGATCCGCCATCAGCTTGAGCACATCCTCGGCGAAGAGCAGATTGCCTTTGAATCCCGCGCGCTGCAGCTGCTGTCGCGCGCGGCGGACGGCAGCCTGCGTGACGCCCTGAGCCTCACCGATCAGGCCATTGCCAGCGGCGATGGTCGCCTGACGACGGAGTCGGTGAGCGCGATGCTTGGCACCCTGGACGACGACCAGGCGCTCTCATTAATTGAGGCGCTGGTAGCCGCCGACGGCGAGCGGGTGATGGCCGGCGTTAACGAGGCCGCGTCGCGCGGCGTAGAGTGGGAGGCGCTGCTGGTCGAGATGCAGAGCCTGCTGCACCGCATCGCGATGGTACAGCTGTCGCCCTCGGCGCTGGGCGCCGATATGGCCGCGATAGAGCAGCGCATGCGCGAGCTTGCGCGCACCGTTCCGCCTGCCGATGTACAGCTATACTATCAGACGCTGCTGATTGGCCGTAAAGAGCTGCCCTATGCCCCTGACCGGCGCATGGGCGTTGAGATGACCCTGCTGCGCGCGCTGGCTTTCCATCCGCATAAGCCGCTGCCCGAGCCGGAGGTCCGCCCGGTGCAGACCATCGCCGCCGCACCGCAGCAGGCCGCA
>NZ_JAQGFU010000107.1:0-15187 GCF_030078455.1 Klebsiella sp. Ech2A
GGGCGCTGCAGCCCCCCCGCCATGGTTTCGCGATCCGCCGGCTCGCTGAGGCGAAAACGCCCGGAGCTGATATCCAGCGTCGCATAGCCGAAGCCTTTGCTGTCCTGCCAGATGGCGGCCAGCAGATTATCCTGACGCTCCTGCAGCAGGGCTTCATCGCTGATGGTACCGGGCGTGACGATACGCACTACTTTGCGTTCGACCGGCCCTTTAGTGGTGGCCGGATCGCCAATCTGTTCGCAAATCGCCACCGACTCGCCCTGATTCACCAGCTTCGCGAGGTAGTTTTCCACCGCATGGTGGGGGATCCCGGCCATCGGGATCGGCTCGCCCGCCGAGGCGCCGCGTTTGGTCAGGGAGATATCAAGCAGCTGCGAGGCGCGCTTAGCGTCGTCATAGAACAGCTCGTAAAAGTCGCCCATGCGGTAGAACAGCAGGATCTCCGGATGCTGCGCTTTCAGCTTGAGATACTGCTGCATCATCGGGGTGTGGGCGTCGAGATTGTCGATTGTACTCATAGAAAGTTATCCAGCTCCCTGGGTTTTAATGGGTTGCGATCTTTTTTGTTTTCGTTGGTATCACATGGGAGAGACATCATAACGGAGATACGACTTTCAGGGAAAGTGACGAAACAAGATGTAGCGATCCGCGTTCCAGTTGCCAAAGCGGAGCGCGCGGACGGCCGCGCGGCTCACGATGGGATTAGGGCGCCAGATAGACCTGCGGAATGGCGTGATCGGGGTGCTGGCCGGTGCGCACGTCGGCGCCGTACCAGCGGCTGATAATCGGCTGCTGTATCACCTCATGCGGCGTGCCTTCCGCCACCAGCTTTCCCTGATGCATCAGCAGGATATGATCAGCCCACAGCGCGGCGAGGTTAAGATCGTGCAGCACGATGCAGACGTGCAGCAGGCCGCTGCGGGTCAGGCGTTTCAGCAGGCGCAGCAGGTGCTGCTGATAGTAAAGATCCAGCGCCGAGGTCGGCTCATCAAGAAACAGCCAGCCCTGAGGCGCGTCGTCGCGCCACAGCTGGGCGAGACAGCGGGCCAGCTGCACCCGCTGCTGCTCGCCGCCGGAGAGCGAAGGGTAGCGTCTGCCGGCCAAATGGTCGCAGCCGGTCTCCGCCATCACCCTGCGCACGGTCTGCAGGTCCGGGGTTTTGCCCCACGGCGAGCGCCCCATGGCGATCACCGTCTCAACGGGCCAGTCGGCGTGCAGCTGGGTGCGCTGCAGCATCACCGCCCGGCGGCGGGAGAGCGCCTCCGGCGTCCAGCTTTCCAGCGGCCGTCCCTCCACGCGCCGTTCGCCGCTGTCGGGGGTTAAAAAGCCGGTCAGCAGGCGGAGCAGGGTCGATTTACCCGCGCCGTTCGGGCCAATCAGCGCCGTCATTCCTGCCGCGCTCAGCTGGAGAGAAATATCGTCAATCAGCAGGCGTTGGCCGACGCGCAGCGACAGCGAGCGGGCGATATAGCTGTTATCCATTGACCATCCTCTGCTGGCGGAAAATAAGCCATAAAAACCACGGGGCGCCGAGCATACTGGTCAGCAGACCGACCGGCATTTCGGCGGGCGCGGCGACGGTGCGGGCGAGAGTATCGGCGAGGAGCAGTAAAATCGCGCCGGCGAGCAGCGAGCCGGGAACCAGGCCGCGATGGTCCGGCCCCAGCCACATCCGCATCAGATGCGGAACCACCAGGCCAATAAAGCCGATCACCCCGCTGATGGCGACCGATGCCGCCACCAGCAGCGCGCTGCACAGCAGCAGAAGCCGCTGCAGCGCCCGGACGTTTACCCCGAGGTAGTGCGCTTCCTCATCGCCAAGCTGCAGCAGGTTGAGGCGCGAGGCCATCAGCCATACCGCCGCCGACGCCGGGACCATCAGCGTGGCCGCCACCAGCAGCGTAGACCACTCCGCCTGGCCGAGGCTGCCCATTCCCCACAGGGAAAGCTGGCGCAGCTGGGTATCGTTGCTGATCCACGCCAGCGCGCCTACCAGCGCGCCGCACAGCGCGTTGATGGCAATCCCCACCAGCAGCAGGCGCGACAGCGAACCGTCACCGGCCCGGCTGAGGATAAAAATCACCACCATCACCGCCATGCTGCCGATAAAGGCCGCCAGCATCGGGGCATACAGCGCCACCAGTACCGGCACCGACAGCGGCAGCACCAGCCAGCAGGCCACCGCCAGCGCCGCACCGCTGCTGATCCCCAGCAGGCCGGGGTCGGCGAGCGGGTTGCGAAACAGCCCCTGCATCACGCAGCCGGAGAGCGCCAGCGCGGCGCCGACCAGCAGCGCCAGCAGCACGCGGGGCAGACGGATCGTCAGCCAGATATGGCGCAGCACCTCATCTCCGGACGGCCACAGGCTGGCGAGCGGCAGACGCATCGCCCCAAGCGTGGTGGCGAACAGCGTCAGCCCAGCCAGCAGCAGCAGCATCAGCCACAGAGTACGGGCGGGAGCGGCACGCATCAGGGCAGCTGCTCCGCTTTCTGCCGCAGCGCGATGACCGCCTGCGGCGTGCGTGGGCCAAACCCGAGCAGCGCCATATCGTCAATCACCAGCACCTGCTTATGGCGGCCCGCCGGGGTTTGCGCGAGGCCGGGAAGCTTCCACAGTCCCGCTTCGCCCCCCATGCCCTTAAGCCCGTCGGCGGAAATCACCACCAGGTCCGGCAGGCTGGCGACCACGCCTTCCTGGGACATGCTGCGATAGTGGTCGAAGCCCTCCATCGCGTTCTGCAGGCCTGCGGCGCGGATCGCGCCGTCGGCTGCGGTCTGCTTCCCGGCAACCATCGTGTTCATCCCGCCGTGGCTGAGAATAAACAGCACCCGCTTGTTAAGCGGCTGGGTGGGGATCTGCGCGATCTGCTGGTGCACCTTCTGCAGCAGCGCATCGCCCTGGGCCTGTTTACCTAAGGCCTCGGCAATCGTGGCGACCTTTTTATCAATTGACGCCAGGCTGTAGCCGCCCGGCACGTCAACGACCTTCACGCTGCTCTCCTGCACCTTTTTTAGCACCAGCGAAGGCTGGGCCTGGGCGCTGGCCAGCACGAGGGTCGGGCGCAGCGAGAGGATCCCTTCGGCGTTGAGCTGGCGCAGATAGCCCACGTCCGGCAGCGACTGCGCCTCGGCGGGCCAGGTGCTGGTGCTGTCTTTAGCGACCAGCTGCTGCTGGGCATCAAGGGCGTAAACCACTTCGGTGACGTCACCGCCGAGAGAGATGATGCGCTCGGCGGCGGCGCTGGCAAACAGCGGCAAGGCCGTCAGCAGTACGAGCCAGCGTTTCATGCGGTCTGTCCTTCCGTCGTCAGACGGTCAACCTGGCTGCGCCACTGCTCCTGCTCCGGGTGGCCTTCGCTGCGCTGGCCAAAGAGCTGGGCTATCTGCGTGCCGTCTTTGGCGAACAGCTCGACGCTGGTGACGTGACCGTCAGCGGTCGGCTTGCGGGTCACCCAAACTTCATCAACGCTATCTTCGCGCAGGTGCAGCGTAAAGGTGCTGTTGAAAATATTGAGCCAGCCGCGCATCGGCAGCAGCTTTTCGAGCGCGCCGGTGAAGATTTGCACGCAGCCGCGGTTGCCAACGAAAATCATAATTTCGTTGCCCTCTTCGCGGACGGCGCCCAGCAGGCGCGGCAGGGCATCGTTTTCAATGCGGCAGGCGAGGTCGTCGCTCACCGCCCGGAAAGCCTGCTGGCGCGACAGGTTATGCTTTCTCAGCAGGACGAAGAACTGGTGCACGTCGGTCATCGCCCGCCACTCGCTCTCCAGCGCGGCGGCGTCGACGGTGTCGGCATATTTTGCGATCTCCGCCGGACGAATTTCCAGCGGCGTTGGTTCGCTCTGGGTATGCTCAGCGATCAGCGCGTCCCAGGCGACCATATCGGTTTGCTCGATGGCGTAGACCTTCAGCAGCGCGTCGCCGTGATGATCGAAGAACTGAATGCTCTGACGATCGTTGTCGGTCAGGTGGAACGCGCTGGCCCACTGGCTGAGAAACAGGCGCAGGTCGAGGGCCCGCGGGTTGAGCACCAGCCCGGCGTGGCCGGTGAGGTGCTGGTGGGTAAATTCGCCGACCTGCTCGTGAACCGCGTATTCGTTGCGGCAAATGCACTTCGTTTCGCCGACCGCTTCCAGCGCGGCCAGGATCGCGCGGGCGTCGTCCTGCAGACGCACGGCATCGTAGCCGAGGCGGGCTTCGGTCAGTTCGGCTTCGCTAATCCCCATTTCGGCGGCGATATCGCGGGCGTATTTGGCGGAAGATTGCGCTTTAGTGGTCAGGTAGCGCTGCCACAGCGGGGCATGTTGATGTTGAGCGTCTCGCATAATTCACATCCTTCTCTACGATGAGTATCCCCGGCACGATGGCCGGGGGCAGGTTTCTTATTATTGAGCCTATTAAAAATCGACGTTCACGCCCAGCTGCCAGGTACGGCCAGGCATCGTCGCCAGCGCTTTATCGTTGGCATCCTGGTTGGTCGATGTCTCGATATTGCGGCTGCTCAGGTAATCCCAGTACTTACGGTCGGTAATGTTGTAAACCCCGCCGTTCAGGCGCACGTTCTTGGCCACCTGCCAGTAAGCGGTCCAGTCGAGCATACCGTAGCCGGGCACGCGCATATATTCGCTGGTGGAGTCGGTGATTGCCGAACCGGTGTTGGTATAGCTTTCGCGGTTGGTGGTGCTGGCGCGTTTGCCCTTCACAAAGGTCGCGGTCAGCGCGGTACCGTAGACTTTTGCCGGGTCGTCCCAGGCGACGCCGACGATCGCCTTCATTGGCGCGACGCTATCGAGGTCGACGTACTTGTCGCCGTTATAGCTGGACTTCGATTTCCCTTCGCTGTAGCCGTAGGCGAGGGTGGCGCTCAGGCCGTTAACCTCTTCAAACCAGGTGCCAAAGTTAAATTTGGCGCTGATTTCGCCGCCGTAGATATAGGCCTTATCGCGGTTTTCCGCCTGATAAATGGTATAGATATTCGACGGTACGTTGGTGAAGTGGTCCGGGTTGCCGGAGCGCGTGTAGCGGCTATAGGCGATAAAGTTTTTATAGCTGTTGTAGAACAGGGCGGTGCGCATGGTGATGCCTTCCGTCACTTCGCCCTTCATCCCCCACTCGAAGTTATCGCTGGTTTCGGTTTTCAGATCGGTATTACCGATCAGCGCGTACTGCGCCCGTCCTGCATAGCTGGACCCGAGGTTCCACGAGCCGTACAGCTGGCTGGCGTTCGGGAACTGCGCCCCGCGCTGGTACTGCAGGTAGGTCATCAAGCGCGGGGTCATATCGTACTGCAGGGCCAGCGACGGCAGCGCCTGGGTGTCGGAGTTCTTACCGTACAGCGTCGAGACGGCGGAGCCGGTCAGCACGCTGCTGTTGGTAGTCAGGTCCGAAAGGTTCTCCGGCTTGGTCGACTGATGCACGACGCGAATGCCCGGGATCACGGCGAAGTTATGGCTGTCGAGATCGAAGTTAATCTTATCCTGCACGAAGCCGGCAATGATGTAGCCGCGGCTATCCGCTTCCGGCTGCATGATCGCGGTGTAGACGCTCGGCACCGGCGACTGGCTGAACGGACGCTGGGTTTTGGTGGTGCTGGCGTTGAGGCCGCCGCTCAGGTCGTGACGGCCCACGGATTTGGCCAGCGCGGTCTGGAACCCCCAGGTGTCGGTGTCAAAGTTCGAGTTCACGGTCTCCATGGAGAGGGCGGTGCTATCCGGCATATAGGTCCAGTCGTGGGCCTCGGTATGCTGGTAGTAGACCTTAGTCGACACGCTATCGATATAGTCGTTCATCGGCGTCCAGTCGTCTTTCAGGCTCAGCCCCCAGCGGCGCGTCTGGCTGGTCTGGTTGGCGGTGCCGATAACGCTGCCGCCGCTGGAATCCCAGGCGTCGTAGTGCGTATGGTTGGTTTTATGGTAGTAATCAAAGGTGCCGGTCAGCTTATGCTCGTCATTTGGCTGCCAGATCCCGGAGGTCATAAAGGCGTCGGAGTGCCAGTTGGCCGGGTAAGAATCGACGGTTCCGCTGTTATTTTCCGTTTCCTGGCCATCGCGACGGCTGTAGACGAAGATCCCGCGCAGGGTCTCGTCGCCGCCGGCGATGGTGACGCCGTTGTGCCAGCTGCGGTCGGCGGAGTCGTAGCCGCTCTGATAGCCGAAGGCGCTGGTTTTGCCCGGACGCAGGTAGTCATCGGCAGATTTCGGACGGAAGGAGACGTTACCGCCGATGGAGCTGTTGGCCGTTTCGCTGGAGGTGGCGCCGGACTGAATATTGATGCTGCCGTACATGTACGGGTCAATGTAGTCGCGGCCGATACCGAAGGTGTTGAGGCCTGCCCGGCTGACGTAGCTGCGTCCGGTGGCGTTTGGCTGGGCGATGCCGTCGACGTCGATACCGACGCGGTTGCTCTCCATGCCGCGAATGTTGTAGCCGGTGTAGCCGCCGCGGTCGAAGCCGCTTTTACCGTTGCCCGAACCGCCGCTGGCGCCGGTGGCGCCAATCAGCGGCTCATAGCGCATGATGGAGCCAAAATCTTTGGCGCCTTTGTCCTGCAGATCCTGAGCGCTAATGGTGTGTTCGCTGCCGGCTTTCAGGACGGGGGCGGGTGCGGTCACGGTCATCAGCTCCGAGCTATCATCGGACGATGCATCGCTGGTAAGGTTTTTATTGGTGCTGTCAGCCGCCCCGGCGGTGGTCTGATAAATTGCTGCGAGCAAAGAAGTCACCAGCAGGCTTTTTTTAAACCATGCCGTTGATTGAGTGGGTTTGTACATAGTAGCCACGCCTTGATAATTATTAGTATCGGCTCACGCGTTACTTCCAGATTGGTCGATTCACCCCGTTATTTCCCTGCGCTGGCGAATTCATTCCCTATGATTTTGCGAATAGTAATGATAAGTATTACCATTTGCAACTAATTCATTATATCTCCACATTTTATTCATAAAGTTGATTACAATTCGGCTTAACGATTAACGAACCTGATCATTCAGGTGGAAACTATTGAGGATAACAATGACTAAGCGCGTCATTACCATCACCTACTGCTCCCAGTGCAACTGGATGCTGCGCGCCAGCTGGATGGCGCAGGAGCTGCTGCACACCTTCAGCACCGACATCGGCTCGGTCACGCTGGTGCCGGGAACCGGGGGAATATTCACCATCACCGTAGACGATGTGCAAATCTGGGATCGCAAGCAGGATGAGGGCTTCCCCGACGCGGCGGAGCTTAAGCGCCGGGTACGCGACGTCTGCTTCCCGGAAAAACCGCTGGGACACCTGGATAAACCGGCCTAATCCTCAGGGAGTAACCGGCTGCGCCGCGCCGCCTTAAGGTGTATTATAGGTGCATCTTTATTGCCGGGGAGTGGCTATGGCGGGTAAACGTATCGATCGCGAAAAAGAAACCATCAGCAGGATGATTTCGCTCTATCAGCGCCGCTGCCCCGACGCCACGGCCGACGCGGAGCACTATCAGGCGCTCAACGCCTATGCCGATAAGCGGCTGGATAAATGCGTGTTCGGTGAAGAGAAGCCGGCCTGCAAGCAGTGCCCGGTGCACTGCTATCAGCCGGTAAAACGCGAAGAGATGAAGCAGATCATGCGCTGGGCAGGGCCGAGAATGCTCTGGCGCCACCCGATATTAACCATCCGTCATCTGATTGATGACCGGCGTCCGGTCCCCGAGCTGCCGGAAAAATACCGGCCTAAAAAATAGCCGGCACCTTTCCGGGCCCTGGCGCTCGCCGCGGCCCTACGCCTCTGCGGATTCGGCCTGCGTTCGGCTATCGCGGATCGACGTATATACGAACGTCACGATGAACAGCGCGGTGAACAGCACCACGATGGTCGGCGCCGGGGCGCTATCGAGATAGAACGACAGCCAGACGCCCCCCAGCGAACAGCTCACGGCGAGCGCCACCGCCAGCAGCAGCGCGCTGATAAAGCGCCGCGTCAGCAGCAGCGCGATGGCGCCCGGGGCGATCAGCAGCGAAATCGACAGAATAATCCCCACCGCTTTCAGCGTCGCGACGATCGTCAGCGCAATCATGCACAGCAGCCCGTAGTGCAGCAGCCCGCAGCGTAAACCGCTGGCCTTAGCCTGATGCGGGTCGAAGGCGTGCAGCAGAAAATCGCGCCACTTCAGCCCAATAATCAGCGCAATAGCCAGGGCGATCGTCGACGTTTGCGCGATATCGCTGGCAGAGATGCCCAGCATATCGCCGAACAGAATATGGTCGAGATGCACCTCGGACTGAATGGCGACGTACAGCACCAGCCCGGCGCCAAACATGCCGGAAAAGACAATCCCCATGATCGTATCGCGCTTGATGCGGCTATTGTCATCAAGATAGCCGGTGGCGATAGCGCAGAACAGCCCGGCAATAAAGGCGCCGATGGCGAAGGGAATGCCGACGATGTACGCCACCACCACTCCGGGAAACACCGCGTGGCTCATGGCGTCGCCCATCAGCGCCCAGCCTTTCAGCACCAAAAATACCGACAGCAGGGCGCAGGGGACGGCAACGATAGTCGCCACCAGCATGGCGTTGATCATAAAAGGGAACTGGAAGGGTTCGAGCAGAGCGGTCAGCATGAGGCCTCCCTGGCGCGACGGCGGCTGGCCAACAGGCCGTGCTTTGGCGCGAAGATAAATGCCGCCAGAAACAGCAGCGTTTGGGCCACCACGATGATGCCGCCGGTGGCGCCGTCCAGATAGTAGCTCAGCCAGGCGCCGAAGAAGCTGGTCAGGCTGCCGATGGCGACGGCAATCGCCAGCAGGCGCGGAAAGCGATCGGTGAGCAGCCAGGCGGTGGCGCCGGGGGTAACCACCAGGCAAATCACCAGAAACGCGCCCACGGTCTGCAGCGCCGCCACGGTACAGGCCGCCAGCAGGGTGAAGAACAGCAGCTTGAGCCCGGTGGTGTTGAGGCCGATGGAGCGCGCGTGGCTTTCATCGAAAAAGGTCACCATCAGATCTTTCCACTTCAGCATCAGGATAATTATCGAAATAAAGCCAATCGCCGCCAGCTGGATAATATCCTCCGGGGCAATCGCCAGAATATTGCCAAGGATGATGGTCTGAATATTGACCGAGGTCGGGTTGAGCGACACCATAAACAGCCCGATACCGAAGAAGGAGGAGAAAATCAGCCCGATAATCGCATCCTCCTTGAGCTTTGAGCGCTGGTTGAGAAACAGCATGCTGCCCGCCGCCAGCCCGCCGGAGAGAAAGGCGCCCAGCGCAAAGGGCAGGCCGAGCATATAGGCGCCCGCCACGCCGGGGACGATTGAGTGGGAAAGGGCGTCGCCAATCAGCGACCAGCCTTTGAGCATCAGGTAGCACGAGAGAAATGCGCACACGCCGCCGACCAGGGCGGAAACCCACATCGCGTTCAGCATATATTGATAGCCAAACGGCTCCAGCAGCCAGCTCATCCTTCGCCTCCCGTCGCCCGGCGGCTGATAAACGGCCGCTCATCGTCGGTAATAATGCGATCCTCGCCGCCTTTGAGCACCACGTGGCGCAGCACGCCGCTAAAGGCAAGCTCCAGATTCTCGGCGGTAAAGGTGGTCTCGGTTGGGCCACTCGCAAGGACGGTGCCTTTGACCATCACGGTGTAGTCGCAAAACTCGCTCACCGAACCGAGGTTGTGAGTTGAGACCAGCATGGTGCAGCCCTCATCGCGCAGCTCCCGCAGCAGGGCGATGATCCGCGCTTCGGTCTGCACGTCGACGCCGGTAAAGGGTTCATCCAGCAGGATCACTTTGCCCTGCTGGGCGATGGCTCTGGCAAGGAACACGCGCTTCTTCTGCCCGCCGGAGAGTTCGCCGATCTGCCGATGGCGATATTCGCTCATGCCTACGCGCGCCAGCGCCGCGTCAACGATCTGGCGATCGCGAGGCTTTGCCCGCCGCAGCCAGCCCATATGGCCGTAGCGGCCCATCATCACCACGTCTTCCACCAGCACCGGGAACGACCAGTCGACCTCCTCGGACTGCGGGACGTAGGCCACGAGGTTTTGCCGCAGCGCCTGGTTGACCGGCCGGCCGAGGATCGCAATCTCGCCGCGCGCCAGGCGCACGAAGCCCATCAGCGCTTTAAACAGGGTCGATTTTCCCGAGCCGTTCACCCCAACCAGCGCGGCAATCGAACCCTGCGGGACGCTGAAGGAGGCATCCCGCAGCGCGGTATGGCCGTTGCGGTAGGTTACGCTGACCCTGTCGATGACCAGCCCCGCCGACTCTGTGCTCATGACTGTTTCCTCAGGCCATCGTTGATGCCCTGGACGATGGTTTGCGTGGTCACCCGCAGCAGATCGAGATAGGTCGGCACCGGGCCATCGGCGGCGCTCAGGGAGTCAACGTAGAGCACGCCGCCGTAGTGGGCGCCCGCTTCACGCGCGACCTGGCGCGCCGGTTTATCGGAGATGGTGCTTTCGCTGAAGATGGTCGGGATGTGCTCTTTTTTCATCGTATCGATGGTTTTACGCACCTGCTGCGGCGTGCCCTGCTGGTCGGCGTTAATCGGCCAGAGGTAGCGCTCCTGCAGGCCGTTATCGCGGGCGAGGTAGGAGAATGCGCCTTCGCTGGTGACCAGCCAGCGCTTATCTTCCGGCAGCTTCGCCAGCTGTGCTTTCAGCGGCGCCATGGTCTGGCGGATTTTTTCCTTGTAGGCCTCGGCGTTGCGGCGATAGACGTCGGCGTTGTCCGGATCGTATTTCACCAGCGCGTCGCGGATGTTATCGACGTAGATTAGGGCGTTGTCCGCCGACATCCACGCGTGCGGGTTGGGCTTGCCGTTGTAGGGGCCGTCGCTGATGCCCATCGGCTGAATCCCGTTGCTGACCACCACTTCCGGTACGCCTTTTAGGTGCTGGTAGAAGCGGGCGAACCACAGCTCGAGGTTCAGACCGTTGGCGAGAATCAGCTGCGCCCCCTGGGCACGCTTGATATCGCCCGGCGTCGGCTGATACTCGTGGATCTCGGCCCCCGGCTTGGTAATTGAGCTCACCTCGGCGGCATCGCCGGCCACGTTCTGCGCCATATCGGCGATCACCGTAAAGGTGGTAATGACCTTAAATTTCTCTTTCGCCTGCGCGGGGGCGACGGCGAGGATCGCCAGGGTGGCGGCAAACATCAGGTGTTTCAGCGGTGGCAGGTGCAGCATAGGATCCCTCAAACGTTGCGGTTAATTAAGCATCATTTATAGCCTGTGCTATGTTATATAGCACAGGCTATTGATAAATGAAAATGATTATTATTTAGGTGGCGGGCGAATAATGAGCGTGGGAACGATAGCTCGGCATAGCGGCGGAGGGGAAACGGGCGTGAAATCGATGCCCGACCGGCGCAGCGCCAGCGGAAAAATGCCGCAAGGCGCTGCTGACGCGGAGGTTTGCAATGAGCGCTGTTTCACCCAAAGTGAAGCAGCGCTTTGGTCTGACTCAGGCGCGGGTGGCGATCAGAATTGCCGAGGCCTTGATCAGCGCAATCACGCGGCTGCCCTGGGTGAGCTGCATCTCCTGCTGGCTTTCGTTGGTGACAACCGCGACAACCTCAAAACCGGCATCGGTTTGAATATGTACGGTGTCGTTGACCGCGCCCTGCGTTACGCGGGTCACGCTGCCGGCAAACTGGTTGCGTGCGGAGAACTTCAGGCCACAATCCTCGGTGGCGAGGGTGACCCACGGTGCTTTAATCAGCGCAATGGCCTCTTTTCCTGCGACCAGGCCCAGCGCTTCCCTGCTGCTGTGGGTAACAAGTGCCACCAGCTTTGCACCGCCCGCGAGGGTTAATTCAACCTCATCGTTCACTGCGCCCGTGGCCACTGCGCTCACCGTGCCGGTGAGCTGATTACGTGCTGATACCGCCATAGAATCTCCTTGTGTAGCTGGTTGAGTGCGTGTCGAACCTATACTAGCTCATCTTTGGTAATGCCCAATCTTTTCATCCGCGACAGCAGGGTGGTGCGCTTTAGGCCCAGACGCTGGGCGGCGCCTTTGGGGCCGGCAACCACGCCGTTGCTCTCTTTCAGCACCCGCACGATAAGCTGATACTCGTCTTCGCCTTCCTGCGGCAGAACTTCTGCCGCCATCGGCTCCGGCTCGCTGTTCAGCTCGGGCATCGACAGCTGCAGCACGCTGCCGCGGGTCAGCAGCACCGCGCGCTCAATGACGTTTTCCAGCTCGCGGACGTTGCCCGGCCACGCCATGCGGCTCAGGGTGCGCAGGGTTTCCGCCGGAATGCTGTCGATATTGCGCCCCAGACGGCGGGCAATTTTAAAGGTGAAGGCTTTGACCAGCAGCGGGATGTCGTCCGGACGCTCGCGCAGCGGCGGGAGGTGGATCGGGAAAACGTTGAGCCGGTAGTAGAGATCGCTGCGGAACTCGCGATCGGCGACCATCTGTTTGAGATCGCGGTTGGTCGCGGCGATCAGCCGCACGTCGGTGCGGATCAGCTTATTGCTGCCGAGGCGCTCAAACTCCTGCTCCTGCAGCACGCGCAGCAGCTTCGGCTGCAGCTCGACCGGCATATCGCCGACCTCATCGAGAAACAGCGAGCTTTTGTCCGCCAGCTCAAAGCGACCGATGCGCTGGGCGCTGGCGCCGGTAAAGGCCCCGCGCTCGTGGCCAAACAGGTCGCTCTCCAGCAGCCCGGCGGGCATCGCCGCGCAGTTCATTTTCACCATTCGCCGGGCGTTGCGGCCGCTGAGGTTATGAATTGCGCGGGCAATCAGCTCCTTACCGGTGCCGGTTTCGCCGAGGATCAGCACGGTGCTATCGCTGTGCGCCACCATTTCGACCTGCTTGAGCACGCTGTGCATCGCTTCGCTGCGGCCGATGATCTCGCCAAACTCGCTCTCGACGTTGTTCAACTGCTCGGTCAGCGCGAGGTTCTCATCCACCAGCCGCTCTTTCAGGCGCTGGATCTCGCGATACGCCAGCGCGTTATCGACGGCGATCGATACGCGCTCGGCGATCTGGCGCAGCAGCTTAAGGTTGGTGGTGGTGAAGACCTTCTCATCGCACTGCGCCAGCTTCAGCACCCCAAGCAGGGTATTGCCGGACATCAGCGGCAGCAGGCACAGGGTTTGAATCTGGTTACCCCACATCTCGAAGAGCATTTTTTCGTACGGCGCCAGGGAGTCGTGCTCGTGCAGATTGAGCAGCAGCATCTCTTTGCTTTTGAACACCCGCTCGGTTAGCGTTCCGGCCTCGTTGACCTCGCTTTGGTCATGCACCGGATGGCTGGCGTCGAGATAGTGGGTCGAGTAGATATTCAGCTTGCCTTTGCGGCCGCTGCGCAGCACCACGCTGATGGCGTCGATGCGGAAATAGCGGTGGATCTCTTTGGCGACCTCGCTGACCAGCTCGTCGATATCCAGCCGGGAGAGCACGGCGTTGGTGATGGCAACCAGAATACGAAAGTTATCGCGCTCGTGGCACAGCAAATCGTAATCAACGTTATTGCTGACCCGGCTCTGGATCTGCTCGGTGACCACGGCGACGATCTGCGTGAAGGTGTGCAGGCGCTGATACTCTTTTTCCGTCCACGGACGGGCATCGTTGCGGATAAATTCGCAGCCGCCGAAGATGCGGCCCTCTGCCGCTAGCGGCAGCAGGCAGTAATGGCCGAACGACGGGTAGAGGCCGCTATCGGCCAGCTGCGGCCAGGCTTCGACAAAGGTGGCGCGGTCGCAGTGCAGCGCATCGGGGCGCGAGAGCAGGCGCCGCACCGGCCCGTGGGCGAGCACGGTTTCATCTTCGTAGCTCACCGGCAGGCCCGCTTCGTCGCAGGCGTATCTGGCCGCGCGGTGGTTGCCGACGTTCCACAGAAGAATAGCGGCGCGATCCGCCAGCGCGGACTGTCTGACCAGACGCGTCAGCGTTTCGCTCAGCGCGGCCAGATCGGGCTGCTGTAATAAAACTCGGGTGATGTCGAACAGACCCTGCTGCCCGAAATCGCCCAACGGTGTATACGACATTGCTTACGTCCAAAAAGCACCGGTAAAGCGGCGCATAAGAAAGTGATGACACAAATATACCCGTCATACTTCAAGCTGCATTTGCGTGGGTTGCGTTCAGTCACCCGAATCACTTACCTGAGTAAGTTCATCGCGATTCCCTCGCTTGCCGCCTTCCTGTAACTCGAATTATTTAGGGTCTAATAGTATGTTAATAAAACGTTTGTTGCGCCCGCCGGGCGCTTTCCGCCGCAACGCTACCCCGGCGGTCGGGGAGACTAGCAAATTCGCGGCAGCGGCTCGGCGTGAGGAAGATCGAGTGTGCGCTTGACGCCGTACAGGCCGACGGACCGCACGCCGCCGCGCGCAACCGCTTCGCCAACTATCGCCGCGTGGCGGCCGAGCGGGTGCGCCCGCAGCCGGGCCAGCGCCGCTTCCGCCGCATCGCGAGCGACGGCGATAACCAGCTTGCCTTCGTTGGCAAAGTTTAGGGCATCGAGCCCCAGCAGCTCGCAAACGCCGCGAACGGTATCGTTGACCGGCAGCTCGCGTTCGTTCAGCTCAATCCCGCAGCCGCTGGCGGCGGCAAACTCATGGGCTACCGCGTTAACGCCGCCGCGGGTGGCATCGCGCAGCGCCTTCACGCCGGGGAGGTCGCGCAGCGACTGGATCAGCGGGGTGAGTACCGCGCAGTCGCTGGAGAGCGCCCCGTCCAGCCCGAGCCCTTCGCGCAAATTGAGAATGGTGGCCCCGTGATCCCCCAGCGTGCCGCTGACCAGCAGCACGTCGCCGGGCGCAATCTGCCGCGCTCCCCAGCGGATCTCCGAGGGGATCGCGCCAATCCCGGCGGTATTGATAAACAGCTTATCCGCCGCCCCGCGCGGCACGACTTTGGTGTCGCCGGTGACGATGGCGATGCCCGCCGCCCGCGCGGTCTGCGCCATGCTGTTAACCACCTTCTCGAGGGTGGCCATCTCCAGCCCCTCTTCGAGAATAAATCCGCAGGAGAGGTAGCGCGGCAGGGCGCCGCTCACCGCCACGTCGTTAGCGGTGCCGCAGACTGCCAGCTTGCCGATATCGCCGCCGGGAAAGAACAGCGGATCGATAACGTAGCCGTCGGTGGAGAAGGCGAGGCGGTCGCCCTGGGCGGCAAGCTGCGCCAGGTCAAGCCGCGCCTGATCCTCCTGTTCCGCCAGCCACGGGTTGGCGAAGGCCTGCATAAAC
>NZ_JAQGFU010000108.1:0-15160 GCF_030078455.1 Klebsiella sp. Ech2A
TATGAACGCCTGGGACTGCCTGGCCGGGCTGCTGCTGGTGCGTGAAGCAGGCGGCCAGACCGGTAATCTTCCCGATAACGCCGAGGCCATTTTCCGCGGTATTCCCGTGCTGGCCGCCGCGCCGGGCATTGCTGACAAACTGTCCCGTGCGACGGGTATTCCGCTCGCCGTCGCGCCGCTGCCTGCGGCGGCCGAAAAGTCGCCGACGGTGCACTATCCTCGCCCGCCAGTCAGCCTGATCGCGGAAGATTTTCCCGGCTGGGGGATGAATATCTATATAGGTGATTCCAAAGGCGTGAGCGACATGGCGCAGCTGGCAGATCATGATATCGGCATCGTCATTAACTGTGCGGTAAATCTCGATATCGACTGGGTCACGATGCCGGAACCCGGCGTGGCGGCGCACCAGCTCTCCCACGGTTCGGGCCCGGTTCGCTACTATAAGCTCGGGCTTGTCGACGGCGACGGCAACGCGCCGGAGATGCTCCACGCGGGTTATCAGCTAATGCGTTCGGCGCTGCTACAGCAGATCCCGGACAAGGCCTCTTATCGCAACCGTAAACGGGGCAATATTCTCGTCAACTGTCGCGGCGGCCGCAGCCGCTCGGTGGCGCTGGTGGCGCTATTTATGCACCTGGAGTGCCCGGAACGTTTCCCCACTCTCGACGACGCCATTGCCCTGATCCGCGATAAGCGCCAGCTCCATCCGCAAGAGTGGTATGAAACGCCGAAGCCGTCGCTAACCCGCCTGGCCGAGTATGCCATTATACGTGAACGAGCCATCGCCACAGCGGAACAGCACCATGAGCAATAGCCGGCAAAGTAAAAATTCTGGTTTCGCCAGCGCCACCGAGGTGGCGCGCCTGGCGGGCGTCTCCCGGTCCGCGGTGTCGCGCACGTTTACGCCAGGCAGAAGCGTGTCCGACGAAACCCGGAGCAAGGTGCTCGCGGCCGCAGAGGCGCTGAACTATCACGTCAATCACCTGGCGCGCGGCCTTTCCAAAGAGGCCAGCCGCCCGGTTTGTATTCTCGGCGGCAACCTTTCCTCCCCTTATCAATCGCGTCTGCTCGAACATCTGACCCTGCGCCTGCACAAGGCCGGGCGCGCGGTGATGGTGATCAACACCGATGACGGTGAAGCCAGCGCAAAAGAGGCGTTGCAGAAAACGCTGAACTATCGTTCTACCGCGACTATCGTGCTGTCGGGCAAGCCGCCCGTCTCGCTGATTGAGCGCTGCCTGCAAAGCGGGCAGCAGGTGATTCTGATCAACCGCCTGGGCCAGTTTCCTCATGCGGAAAATATCGATCTCGATTACAGCTCAATTATGAAGGAAGCCTTTAATCATCTGATAACGGCGGGATGTCAGCGCCTGGCGATTGTCTCCTCCGCCGCCCGCTCACCGAGTATGGTGGTTCGTGAAACCCGCTTTCTTGAGGCTGCCGAAGAGGCCGGTAGCGAAGTGACGTTAATCCGCCCCGGCAATACCAGCTACCAGACGGGAGTCCTCGCCGCGCGTGAACTGTTAAACCAGGAAAACCGCCCCGACGGCATATTCTGCGTCACCGACCTTATTGCCTGTGGCTTTATTGACGCCGCTCGCCACGAGTTTGGTCTGAATATTCCGCAAGATATCTGCGTTATCGGCTTCGATGATATCGAGCAGGCCAGCTGGCTGGGCTATCAGCTCACCACCTTCGCACAGCCGCTGGCCGAGATGGCGGAAGCCGCCTGTGAACGGCTGCTCTCTCCCTGCGTGAAAAAAACGGGGAGCCAGCTTTTTGATGCGCGCCTGGTAAGACGTAAAACGCTGCGCTAGCGCCGTCGGATTACTCCGGTCAAAACGCCTGGATAAGTACTATTTCCGCTCTTTACTCAAAGCGGATATCCCCGAGCACGTCCACTTAGTGCCAGGAGTAGACGTTATTGGCGTCGTATCATGTTATTAACCGTGAGCAGTTCATGGGGTATGTGGTTCGCGCAATGAGGGAGTGGTCTAACTGGCGTGCCGCAGGCCTTTTCCCCCAAAGCTTCGGGATACCAGTGCTGCGCAGCTGGCTGACTATGAGCTGATCCTGCGTGGCATTCACTGAGACGCGCTGAACGAAGACCTGTCACTTGCAGCTTGATGAGCCTGAAAGATCAGTTGGCTTCGCCCTGCAGTCGGTGCCGATAATGTTTCAGGACAACGTGTGTAACGATCTGGCCGTAAATGAAGCCACCCAGCCCAGCAATTATTACGGTGCCGGCCATGCCGCCTAAGTGCGCTCCCGCGCCGCTGAAGGCCCCGCAGAGGACGAGGCCGCCCCAGGTCTGCCAGTGCCGGAAGGCCGATTTATACGCATTCCGCCACCGTCTTCCGCGCTCCCGAAAAGATAAGTCTTTTAGTTCGCTAATACTTTTTAGGGTCCAGTAGATTTTCACGGTGTTTTCCTTGTTCCGTTGCCTAAGCCAAGGAAAACATAAAACGCCGGCCCAGGAAAGGATTACACAATGTCAGCTTTTCGCTCAAATCAGCTGTCAGCCTCGGGCTCTGTCTCACCGGCAGCACAGCGAGACCGCCCCTGAAGCAAAGCTCCGCAGCCTGACAATCGACCGGTATCTTCATTCGGGGCACGCTGGACGAAAAAAAACCCGCAGAGATATGGCGGGCTGATTCAACTGTGCAAAATCCATTTAATGCAAACAACATCACAATAACCGGGCGTTATTATATGACTTCCGTCACAAAAGCGCGCCTCCCCGTTTGGGGGGAGACGTTATTGAACGGCAAACGCCTTATCTTTCGCCAGCAAGAACGGCCGCAGATACGCCACCGTATTTGATAGCGGGATCGCCTCATCCGCAATATTAATATGAAGTACATTGCGGATATACTCGCGACGAGCGGCGATACGTGCCCACAGTTCAGGATAAGATGCCTGGATTTTTTTCTGCAGCGCGGCGTCTGCTAGCGCCACGCTCTCCTCTGCGCTGACCCCGGTATAGCCCGCGACAGAGGGAATAATATCGATCTGCATAATCATCCCACTCTTCAGCGTTTCCTCCGAATGACGGTAGACGGGAGAGGACATCCACTCCTCATCAGCGCTGAGGTGACCCGGATTGAGGTGCCAGCCGTATTTTGCTTTCGGCAGAACTGACTCAACCAGATCGTACAATTCGCCGCCGGGCATCCCTGTTTTGATGTTTTCCAGCCAGCTGACGACTGCCGCAAAATACGGTTTTGCCACACGATCCAGATAATCTTTCTGATTTTCAGGGAGCTCGCTCTCGTCTGCGATCACGAAGCCGGTGCGGCTGGATAGCCCGCCCTTAAAGCCGGTGGTCAGTGAAAGAGGATTGCCGCGCTCCACTTTTTTATATGTCGGGTAGAAGTTCGCTTTTTCAAAACGTTGACCGGCTGCTGCAATGGTCACAACGGTTTGATACTGCCCTTCTGCGGCCAGCAGCGCGCCGAGTTCGGTTTCACGAATACCCGGCTCTACCGCGTTCATGGCATCCAGAATAGCGTTGGAAGCCAGATTGGCGCCGTACTCATAGTGGGCAATTTCGTTGTCATTATTTGTGCTTCGGGCACCTTTATCGCCGCGAATAAACAGATGGGCGGCATTTTCGAGAACCACGTTTGGAGCGGTGCTGTTTTTAACAGCCTCAACGATAAAGTAAGGCAGGTCGAAATAGGCCTTATTATCGGCCAGAGTAGATGTGAACATTTTCCAGCCGACCAGGCCAACTTTAGACCGGATGTGCAAGCCCGACTCAATGAACAGCGCTTCGAGCGACTTTTCATTATCCATTGGCTGATTAGGCAGAGAGAAATATGGACAATGTTTCAGGGTGACCGGAATACGGCAATAGTTAGCCATTTTCAGGTTCTCATTTCCCAGAATAACCGTTGCGCTACCTGATTTTTCGAGGATCAGCAGGCCCTCCTCAAACCGAGGAACAAACCCTGTCAGGTACTCAAAGTTACCCCCGTGCTCTTTATCCGCATAGATAACGAGCGTATCGAAACCTTCCTCATTCATTCTCGCCAGAACTTTATTTTTTCGTTCAAGCATAGTTGCGTCGCTTAAAAATACAGGCGCGACATCAGTGAATTTACGCGGGGGCTCGGCAGTTTGCAGCTGGATATCTTTAGGGTACATAATTTACCTCACAATCAAGTAGCAGTCAGAATCAGTTCAACGTCGCTTTCCTGCAACGCCTGAATAAAACTGTCGTCAGGACGTATATCCGTAATAAGGCAATCAATCAGAGACAGGTCGCACACCTTGAAAAAGCCTGTGGTATTAATTTTGCTGTTATCTGCCAGGGCTATGACCCTGGTTCCCTGCATGACCATCTGCCTTTTCACCAGGCCTTCTTCTTCGGTATGAATGAAAACGCCTTTGTCAGAAATGGCGAAAATTCCCAGCAAAACATAGTCAACGTGATATTCAGCTAATTTCTGAATGGTTTCACTGCCGAACAAAAAAAGCTGCTCTTTGTGCAGTTTCCCAGGCAAAAGCTTCACATCGGTTGTGGCGTTTTTAGCCAGCCTGTTGGCATTGGTTAAAGAGTTAGTTATTGCCAGGATGTGTTTATCAGCAAGTTGAGGGATAACGGCTTCAACCGTGGTTGACGCATCAAAGATGACGCTGGCGTTGTCCTGGATTAACTCCGCTGCTTTTTTAGCTATCTTTTCTTTAACCGGGTTAAGGGTTCCCGAGCGCTGGCTGTAATCAAAAATCAGGGCATCACGGCTGTTGATCACCGCCCCGCCATGAGTTCGCTTGATGACGTTGTCCTGTTCGAGCCTGATCAGGTCGCGCCTGATGGTGTCTTTAGACACCCCCATTCGCGAGACAAGTGTTTCTATCGAGACACTTTTGTTCTCCTGAATGATTTTTTTAATTTTGTTTAAACGATCTTCAATGAACATCGCTACCTCCTCGATGCAAACAGACTGGCACGATCTGCATTACTTTGCAATTTTTAGATCAAAATAGCACCACTTAATGCAAAACAATGCATTTCGATGCGGAAAATTTCTATTCAACTCTGTCATGACCTGAGTCTACGCGCCGCGGCGACAGCCGGCGCTGGTTGAATGCGGTGTCCGTATCGCCTGCCGCGTCGGCGGATGTTATTTTAATAGTCTTAGGTCTGACGAATAAAAAGGAGAGCACGTGCGGGCAGCAATGAAGGAAAAAATCATCACCACCTGTGAGGCAAAAATCGTGGCTAAGGGCAGTAACGTGGGGCTTTCGTTCTACGCTTTTTTTGCCAATAAAAATAATGACCCTGAGCTGCTGATGGAGGTTGCGCACTGGTGGATCATGGAGATGAAGCTGGACCATTTTGAAAAGGCAGAAAAGATAAAAGCCCTCGTTTTAGATATGTGACGAAAGGTTCGGGCTGCTGCTCACGTGTATTAGCTTACGGCTGAGGCCGCTCAGCCTCGGCTCTGACGGTTCCATTCCTCTCTGGTTATTTCCCATAATTCGGAGTCCAGCCCCCCTTCTATATACTGTTTCTTACCGGTTTGAATCAGGCGCATCCCGGCATTCAGGGATATTTTTTTAGAGGCGTCGTTTCCGCTCGCCTTCGGCGCTCGCAGGACCTCCCGGTTAAGAGAGTTAAACCAGAAATTCGTCACGATACGGCAGGCTTCGGTCATATAGCCCCGGCGTTGCCACTCCGGCACCAGCCAGAACCCGCGATTGTTGTCCTGCTCGTCCGAGAGGCATATATGCCCAATAATGACCGCCGGCTCTTCCTTGCGCCTGATTGTCCAGTACCAGGCCGTGCCTTTTTCCGAGGCCGGCAGCGCAATCTGGTTAACATAACGGCTGGCGCCGTCCTGCGGAAAAGGCCACGGAAAGCCGGCGGCAAGATAACGAACAATCTCCCATTGCGGAAATATTTGCTGAATCTGGAGGGCATCTTCGGCCTGAAGCGGTAGAAGATAAAGACGTGAAGTTTCCAGCTTAGGCGTTTTCATATGTCATCCATAAACGGTTAATAGCATCATGCCCATTACGGGGAAATTTTCATTCTGTTTTTGCGTTTCTCACCGATTCTTTGCGCAGCCATTCACCGCGCGCTTTAATTACGGCGGCGTCAGATATTCCTTAGAGGCCGTCTCTACGCGAGAAGCGGATATTCAATATTGCCGCCGGTTGAGTTAAGTTGTAGCACGGCGTCTTAGCGATGGCTAACCACGGGAGCGGGAAAGATGAAAATTGACTGGCATAGTGCGTTACTCACGCGTAATACCGTTATTGATAAAGAGTACAAGAATACGCAAAACGTCCGCCGCTTTATGCTCAAGGAGTGTGGGGAGGATTTTCGGTTTGACCGTGAATTCATGGCATGGATCCGTAACGATGTCGCCAAAAGTTTGGGCGACGTTGTTGATGAGTGGAAGCGCAGGCAGCGACGCCCGAAAGAGAGAGCCTCTCTCCGCTGACGGAGTAGTTTCAGATCAGCTTTGCGGTGCCGCTTTTGCTCATCGTAGTAATTCTCATGCGTGCCCAAACTCAGGAGGTAGATTTCCAGTTTCTGGTCCAGCCATTTGTAGCCGAGCAGGTATTGTTGCTTCCCCATGTAAAACTTATGCACCCAAAGTTCGTATAATGGCGTATTAATCAATGGCAGCAGGATCAATAACAACCCACGCCATGAGCCCCTGCGGCAGCGCGCTGCATGGCAATGGCGACGTCGAACGCGTTCTGCTATGAGGATTCCGATGACCACTTTTTATCAACTGACTGCCACCAGCCTGCGTGGTCAGCTCATCTCTATGGCCGACTACGCTGGCAAGCTGGTTCTGGTGGTGAATACCGCCAGCCATTGCGGCTTTACCCCGCAATACGCAGGCCTTGAAGCGCTCTATAAGAAGTACGCCGCTCAAGGGCTGGTTGTGCTGGGTTTCCCCTGCAACCAGTTCGGTAAACAGGAACCCGGCGGCGCCGACGAAATCGCGCAGACCTGCCACATCAGCTACGGTGTGAGCTTCCCGATGTTCGAGAAGGTGGAGGTTAACGGCGCCGCAGCGCATCCGCTGTTTCGTTATCTGAAAAACGAATTACCCGGCATGCCGGGCCAGCGAATCAAGTGGAACTTTACTAAGTTCCTGATCGGACGTGACGGTAAACCGCTCAGGCGTTTTGCTCCGTTCACCACCCCGGAGAAAATGGAAGCCGCAATCCGTGCGGCACTTGAAGTCTAAGGTCAGGATAGAACAGAACAAGCGCTTACCCGGTCCCCGGCATCAGATCAATATTGGCAAAATCAGCTGTTCCCCGTTTCGATAGCCGGGCGGATTAACGGCATGGACAATTACGCTACGCTCAGACGCGGCAGACGCGGCAGACGCGGCAGACGCGACCTGCTCTGCGCTCAGCGCCGGGTTTTGTCATGGGATATTCCCGCCCGACAATTAATGCGATTTCAACCTGGCTATGGCATAGATTATACACAGGGGCAGGGTCAGAATCAGAATGCCCCCCCCCAAAAGAAGCTCCCCGGGGAGTTGTAAAGAGTTAGCCCCTTCCGCCCAGTGTTTATCTGACACCTTGCGGAGAAATACGCTTTCGAATGTTATTCGCGCAAAGGGGAACAATGAAACATAAAAAGCCGCCGGGATAAGCAGAAGCGGATTAACACCATCCTGTTCAAACCAGTACAGGGTAAAAAGACCCAAAAATATCAGTCCCATATCAATATGGTTCATATAGTATCTACGCGACATTTTCAAAATGAAACCCTTGCTTCTTTATAGAGAGTACATTGGCCATTTGATTGCTGGATGCAGGGACCTGAAGGCGGGCGAAGATCACCTGTAGGGTTGAAGCGGATCACCAGAGGTATTCCTCTGCGTTGGTTGCCTTTCTCAAACCTCCATCTCTTAACAGCACCTATAACGGTATCCTCAAAGTATCCCGGCGGGTTTGATTCAATAACCCTAATGTTACTAACACTCCCGTCACTATTAACATCATATTTGATCTTAACATAGCCGGCTGCCCCCTCTTCGTAAGCCTTTACCGGGTAATCCGGGACCGGTCGCTCAATAGCGACAGGATTCGGTTGATTAGAGCAGGCTGAAAGGAACAGAACCAGCAAAAGAGGCCATTTTTTTATCATTACTCCTCCTTAATGAAATTTGCATTGATAATGATTATCATTTAGATTTCCATTTGAGCGCATGTAATTATAATTGTCACTAACTTTCTTAAAAGGATTACGAAATGGCATATTCTGAGAGCGAATTAATAGCCGCGGGTTACTTTAAAAATCATAATGGTGACTGGCAACGCGGTTGGATCAACGATGCGGATACTGTGTTTCAAATAGAGTCCCCGATAGGCGGTGAACTGAAAAGGTCGTCCCTGGACGCAGGGTCAAAAATTACTGCTGTTAGTGCAACTTTAGATGCATGGCACGCTGGCGCTGCATTCCCTGCGCCCACCAGTCCGCAGGAAGTCCGTGGCTTCCACGAACAGGAACTCTCCATTCAGATAGGTGAGGCTCTCCAGGAACAAAAAATCCAGTTAGAAAAACTGACGCAGGCACAAAACAACCGTACAGTTGCAGAGGTTAATCTTTATAAGGTTAATACAAAAATACCGATTGATTACGCCAAAGCGCAATTGGCACTACAACAGGCGACACTTAACGAAATGAAAGCGAACGTGGACGCTCTCAAAGCTAACCGTTTAGTCATAGAGAAAGATAAAATCTACAACAGTTCTAAAATCTGGTGGCCTACCTCGACTTCAGAAGCAGCAGCAGGGCAGGTTTATGTCGATGGTAAACAAAAAGAGATGGATGAGATCGATCAACAAATTGCTGGCTACCAAAAAATAATTGATGCTATCAACAATAATATCAGCCAAACGAATAAAGATATTCAGTCTATCAATAGTGGACTGATTCCTGATAAATATAAATATAGCCAGGAAACTCAAAAGACACTTGATGCTTTAAAAACAGTATCTGACCTTTATAAGAATATTACAGAACAGGCTGGAACTCTTGCGGGCAATACTGCTGCAAAATTAGCGTATCTTTCTGAAGGGAAAAAAATAAGAAATTATGAACAGGCTATTGCGGCCTGGAATAAATATCAGACTAAAATAACCCAGAAGTTCAGTGCTGTTGATCTGAAGGCAATAGAAAATTCTCTAAAATCTCTTACTCTGGCTGACATCGAGGCGAAGCTTGCCATATATAAGCGAGGCCTTGGCCTTACTTCATTCGCGATTGATGGAAATAACATTAGGCTGGAGATTCAGACATCTCTGCAAACTGGTAACTGGAATAATACATTCCTAAAAATAGAAACACTTCTTGCAGGTCTTCTTGCTGGTGAAGTTTTAGCCCTGATGTTTTCGTTTATCGCGTTAACACCATTAACTGCAGCCTCACTGGTGATTCTGTTGGGAATAGCAGGTGTGTTAATTAATGACGAACTTATGCAGGATTTGAATAACTTTATTGATTCGCTTTAGCTGTATTGCGATTTCACGCCCAACGTCCTCTTCAATAAATCTCAGCGCCAGATCCATGCCCGGGCTTAACTATTTGCCCGGGGCATTAAGAATCGATCTGCTCCATTCATAGAACGCGCGCACCGCCGGAGGGAGGTAGCGGTTCTGCGGGTAGACCAAAAACAGGGGTAAATCGAAGGAGAGTGTATTCAGGCAGGAGACCAGGGTTCCCTTTTTTAAATAGGGAGCAGCCAGATAGCTGGCCACTCTAATTAATCCAGCGCCCGCAAGACCGGCCTGTATATAGGCATCAGTATCATCGACGACCAGGGTTTCCCGCAGGCGAACCGCCCGCTCTTCGCCCTCCAGCGTAAATAACCACTCCGTGGTGCGCCCGGTTCGGTGATTAAGGAACCCCACCGCCCGGTGGTTCTCCAGACAGTCCAGCGATTCAGGCTTTCCATGCGCGGCGATATAGTTCGGCGAGGCCATCACCGCCCATGTAAACCTGGCGAGCGGGCGGGCAACCAGGGTCGTTGAGTCTTCGACCCTTCCCGCTCTGATCGCACAGTCATACCCTTCCTGAACCAGGTCCTCAATGCTATCGCTCGAGCAAAGGATCATCTCCAGCTCAGGGTAGCGGTCTAAAAACTCGTGTACCCTGGGGATAAAGCTGTGCCTTGCCAGAGACTGAGGCATCGCCACTTTAAAGCGCCCTCTCGGCTGGCCCGATCTCCCCGGAAAAGACGACTCCACGGTAGCGATATCGGCGAGGATCCTTTTGCACTCTTCGTAGTATCGGCGTCCGTCGGCCGTGACGCTCAGCTTCCGCGTGGTTCGCTGTAAAAGCTGAAGTCCCAGATAGGTTTCCATCTCCTTGATGACGCGAGAAACGGTCGATCGCGGCAGGCCCAACACCTCCGCTGCCCTGGCGAAACTGTGCGTATCCACCACGTGGACGTAGACCTGCATTGCATCCAGCTTATCCATCATTTCACCCTCGCCCTGACGTGCAACTATTCCATTTTTACTAACAGTTTAACCTGTATTCGTAGACTTATCGAATGACTCTCTCCTCAGTAAACTTGCCCTCAGTGCAGTAAATTCGCTGTTTAACAGGCTGAGGAATCAACATGCAAAATCGTAAACTCACTTCTCCAGAGAAAGTATTGGTGCTGGGAGCGGGACAACTGGGCGATGCCCTGCTCAGCGCGCTGGTGCCCGCCGTGGCGCAGCGTATGGGGTCAGTGACGGTCATCGTTTCCCCTGAGTCGCGGGATGCACAAGGCCGCCTGCGCTATGAGAGTCATCAAAAGCACGCGGCGGCGGGCGCTGAATTCATTTCGCTGGATATGGTCGTCGCCACGACGGACTCGCTGCGGGAAATATTCCTCGGGTATGACACCGTCATAAACTGCATGGGCTTTGTCGCCGGCGCCGGTACGCAGCTGAAGATCGCGCAGGCCGTTCTCGACGCGAAGGTGACGCGCTACTTCCCCTGGCAGTTCGGCGTTAACTATGACGTTGTCGGTAAAGGAAGCGGCCAGCCGGTATGGGATGAGCAGTACGATGTCAGAAGCCTGCTGCGCGGGCAAAAGGCAACCGAATGGGTCATTGTTTCAACCGGCATGTTTACCAGCTTTCTGTTTGAACCGGCGTTTAACGTGGTTAATCTCGCCGAAAAAACGGTTAACGCCCTCGGGAGCTGGGATACCCGGGTTACGGTCACCTCACCCGCCGATATTGGCCGCCTGACGACCGCCATCTATTTGCATCAGCCGCGTATCAGGAACGAGGTGGTGTTCGTTGCCGGTGAAACCCTCTCCTGGGCTGAGCTCGCTTCGACGGTAGAGCAGGTGACGCAGCAATCCTTCAGGAAGGACGTCTTAACCCTCCCCGCGCTGCTTGATGCGCTTCGTGCTGACCCCGACGATCGGATGCTTCGCTACCGTGCCGCGTTTGCGCAAGGAGTCGGCACGTGGTGGCCAATGAGCGAAACGTTTAATGCGAAAAGCAATATCGCCACCGAGGATGTTGCCGGCTGGCTGAAGGCATCAATTTGATTACCCGTCACTCGAGAGCCGCTGCCGACATTGAACATATGAGTGTCGGCTTTGTTTATCTCTCTCATTCTGCCATTTTGCGTATTTGCCAACGCGGTTACCGCCACCGACGATACGCTGGAACAGGCTGAACCGCCGCGTCCGGCCGCAACGCCGGTTCGGTGCAACGGCAGCGATAGCGCTTACCTTTTCCCCGCAGTTCGGCCAGCGTCACAGCGCCTGCGCAAGGCAGCGAACACCCTCCTCGAGCGTTGCGGGCGAATGGTTGGCAAAGCCCAGCAAAACCCCCTCCCGCGCCATCGGCCGCTGGCAGTAGCGGGCAAAGGTTTGGATCCCCATACCCAGCTCGCGGGCTCTCTCCACCACGTATTCTGCCGTCAGGCCGCCGTGCAGCCAGCACACCAGATGCACGCCGGAATCCGTCGGATGAACGGTCATTTTCTGCGGCAGATAGCGCTCAACGGCGGCGGCCAGCGCCAGCTTACGCTCATAGCAGGCTTTGCGGACCCGGCGAACGTGGCTGGCGTAGTGGCCTTCTGCGATAAAACGGGCCAGCACCGCCTGTTCAAGATAGCCGCTGCACAGATCGGAGAAGTATTTCGTCGTGGCAAACTGCTCGCGTAAATGACCGGGAACGACCAGGAAACCGAGGCGAAACTCCGGATACATCATCTTCGAGAACGTCCCGGCGTAAATGACCCGATTATGCTTATCCAGCCCCTGCAGGGCCTGCAATGAACGCGCGGCGTAGCGAAACTCGCTATTGTAATCGTCTTCGAAGATCCACGCCTGCCGGGATTCGGCCCACTCCAGCAGGGCCAGCCTGCGCGCGAGGCTAAGGGTTGCGCACAGCGGGAACTGGTGCGAGGGTGCGGTATAGGCCAGCCGCGCGTGAGGATAATGCGTCATTCCGTACTCAACGTCCATTCCCTGGCTATCGACCCTTACCGGCCTGACCGTTGCCCCTACCGAGGCAAAAGCGCCGCGGGCGCCGTTATAGCCGGGATCGTCGAGCCACACCTCATCTCCGCGCGAAAGCAGCGAGCGCGCGGTGATATCCAGCGCCTGCTGGATGCCGTTGACGATAATCACGCGATCCTCCGTACAGTTAACCCCTCGCGTCGACTGAATGTACTGACATATCACCCGCCGCAAAGGTTGATAACCATTGGGGCTGGCGTGAAGGCCAATCTCGCGGCGCGACTGCCGCCAGACTCTCCCCAGCAGGCGGCCCCAGAGATCGTAGGGGAAGAGATCGGTGCAGCCGACGCCCACGGCGAACAAGAGGTTTGCGCCGCCTCCGGCCTGGCTTTCTGACCACAGGGGACGCAGCGCGGTGACATCCGGATTAAGCGACCCGACCGACGGCGGACCCTCAACCTGCCAGCCACCCGCGCCGTCCGTATGGATAAGCCAGTCGGGGATATGCGTGACCACAAACGTCCCCGCCCCCTCCCGCGTGACCAGATAGCCCTCATCGCTCAGGCGCTCAAAGCCGGCAATAACCGAGTTACGCGAAATCCCCATCACTTCGGCCAACGCGCGGCTGGAGGGAATTTTTGCGCCCGCGCTCAGGCGACCGTCGAGAATAGCGCGGCGAATAGCATGATAGACCTGATCCTTGATGATCCCGCTCTCTAACAGCAGATCCTGAAACAGAGGAGAAACGGTTTTTTTCACAGGCGCCCACGTCCTTTTGGTAAAAGTGGATCCTATAAATATACAAAAAGCGTGACTTACCTGGAACCAAAAATCCCCCTAACATCACCGGCACAGAGACAATCGGGTCATAACACAAACAAGGAAAAGCGATGCACAGAGCAGCAATGACCGGCGTTCCGGACAATATTACCGTCGAGACCGTTGCCGAAAATGATTACCCGCAGTGGTTAGCGTTATGGAAAAACTATCAGACGTTTTATCGTGTCAATATTGCGGAAAGCACCACCCTGTTAACCTGGAACCGTTTCTTTAATCCCATCGAGCCGGTGTACTGCGCGGTGGCAAAAGAGAACGGAACCGTCGTCGGGCTGGTGCACTACCTGTTTCACCGTTCGACGTGGGCCGACACGGATTACTGCTATCTGGAGGACCTCTTTGTCAGCGCCGATGTGCGGGGCAAACAGATTGGTAAGCGGCTTATCGAGCACGTTCAGCGGCAGGCGAGAAAGCGGCACTGCGCCCACCTTTACTGGCATACGCATGAAACGAACCTGCGCGGGCAGCGGCTTTACGACTGGATCGCCAGCAAAAGCGGGATGATCGAATACCGTATGCCGCTGAGGTAGGCGGCGGCCTCTTCCCCGCCCTTCGCATAGCGCAGCGATAACGTCCGGCGGCAGTCGATGCCGACCCGCCGGGCCGGGAGTGAACGCCACGCCGCGTTCGCGGACAAAGAACGATACTCCGTCTCAGCGCTCAGCTCTGCGCGGGAAATTTCGCAAACAGCGGCAGCGCCTCAAGCTGCTGAGAGATCGCCTGCAGGCGCGGGTAGCCGCCGGCGCTGACCACCTCTGGAATCATCATCTGAATGAACCCCCACACCACGGCGCTGGTAATGGCGACCTGGTCCAGCCTGGCGTCGTTGATTTGACGATGCTGCAGCCCGGTCTCCCATGCGGCACAATCCGCCAGCAGCTGCCGGGTGACCCGGTCTATCCACGGCTGGTGCCTCTTCTCCTCCGGCCGCAGGCGATGCTCGTAGACGTGCTGCACCGCCTTCTCACTCGCCGCGAGCGCCAGCCCGAGCAGGCGGCTATCCTCCGCCAGCGCCGCAATATCCGCGGGCAAAAGCTTAGCGGCGACATCCGCCTGCGCTTCCAGATAGTGCAATATCAGAGTGGAATCCATTAACACCGTGCCATCATCCAGCAGCAGGGTTGGGGCTTTCACCGCCGGATTAAGCTCGGCAAAGGCCGCATAGTCGCTAAACACCGACAGCGGCCGGTGTTCAAAAGCCACGCCGTAAGCCGCCAGCGATATTGCTACGCGCCGCACATAGGGTGAATCCAGCATGCCGATCAGTTTCATGACCACTCCTCGTTAATTTGTGGATGCTAAGCTTATTACGCTCGCGCAGGCACGCTTTATGCACCGGCGGACGAGCAGGCTGAGAGAGTTTTCCTCAAACGCCCGTCAAAACTAAGATAAACATGGAATAGCGCGCCGTTCAGGGTAAAGTAAGCGACTCTCAGCGTGATAGCGACATTCGAAAAGACCGGCGTCACGCCCTGATAATTGGCAAAGGCATGAACACCGTACCCGCTTAGGTCAGAGGACCTCGGGCCAGGAATTATTCCCTCGCGCAGACTGGCACCCATTAGTCCGATCCAACAAGGAAATATATGCTGACCACACTGATCTACCGGAGTCAGTTAGCTCCCACCTGGCAGCCGACCGGCCTGGGCACTCTCGTCAGCCGGGCACGACAGAAAAACACAAACCTCCACGTCACGGGTATCCTGATTTTTAGTGGGGCCCAGTTTTTTCAGGTCCTGGAGGGCGATGAGCAGGTGGTCGATGCGCTATTCAGCCAGATCCGCAACGACCCGCGCCACACCGACGTGGTGGAGCTGATGCGCGATTACTCTGCCTACCGGCGGATTTCCCATTTCCGT
>NZ_JAQGFU010000109.1:0-14932 GCF_030078455.1 Klebsiella sp. Ech2A
CCTCCCGGTGGCGGTGGTCATGCCGGCGGTGATTTCCGGCTGGCTGCTGGCCTTCACCCTGTCGCTGGACGATCTGGTGATTGCCAGCTTTGTTTCCGGTCCTGGCGCCACCACGCTGCCGATGCTGGTTTTCTCCAGCGTGCGCATGGGCGTCAATCCGGAAATCAACGCCCTGGCGACGATTATCCTCGGCGTGGTCGGGATTGTTGGTTTTATCGCCTGGTATTTGATGGCCCGCGCAGAAAAGCAGCGAGTACGCGATATCCAGCGTGCAAGACGCGGCTGAAGCCCCTAAAATCGATAGCAAGACCTGGTGCCGGCGTCGCGACTGTGCGACGCCGTTTTCATGGAAGACTCAACCGTTGGGATTGTTTACTAAAGCTCGCTCATCTCATGCTCGCCTGAACGTCCCTGCGCTGGTGCAGGTGGCGGCGTTCGCCATTATTTTAATCCGCGCCCTCGACCTGCTGATGATCCTCAATCAGCTTGGCGTGCGGGGGATCGGCGAGTTTATCCACCGCAGCGTGCAGACGTGGCCCCTGACGCTGGTCTTCTTCTCAAGCCTGCTGCTGGTGTTTATTGAAATCTGGTGCGCGTTTTCACTGGTCAAAGGGCAGAACCGGGCGCGCTGGATCTACCTGCTGACGCAGATTATCGTCAGCGGCTATCTGTGGGCCGCCTCGCTGGGCTACGGCTACCCTGAACTCTTTAGCATTGCCGGCGAATCGAAGCGGGAAATTTTCCGTTCGCTGGTGATGCAGAAGCTGCCGGACCTGCTGGTGCTGGCGCTGCTGTTTATCCCGGCATCGTGCCGACGCTTTTTCCAACTGCAGTAACGGTGATACAATCCCCGCCCCTGATTTTTTGAAGGTCTTTTTATGCACTGCGCACTCTATGACGCGGGCCGCTGCCGCTCCTGTCAGTGGCTGGAACTGCCGCCAGAACAACAGCTCGCCGATAAAATGGCCGATCTGCGGTCGCTGCTGGCAGAACGCCCGGTGGCGACGTGGTGCGAACCGGTCTCCGGTCCGGAAACCGGCTTTCGCAATAAGGCCAAAATGGTGGTCAGCGGCAGCGTTGAGCGCCCGCTGCTCGGCATGCTGCATCGCGACGGCAACCCTGAAGACCTCACCGATTGTCCGCTCTACCCGGCAAGCTTTGCGCCGGTCTTCGCCCTGCTGAAGCCGTTTATCGCCCGCGCCGGCCTCACGCCCTATCAGGTGGCCCGCCGGCGCGGAGAGCTGAAGTATCTGCTGCTCACCGAAAGCCGCCTCGACGGCGGCATGATGCTGCGCTTTGTGCTGCGCTCTGAGGCGAAGCTCGCCCAGCTGCGCGCCGCGCTGCCGTGGCTGCAGGCGCAGCTGCCGCAGCTGAAGGTGATTACCGCCAATATTCAGCCAGTGCATATGGCGATTATGGAAGGGGAGCAGGAGATTTTCCTCACTCCGCAGCAGGCGTTGGCGGAGCGCTTCAACGAGGTACCGCTGTGGATCCGCCCGCAAAGCTTCTTTCAAACCAACCCCGAAGTCGCCAGCCGGCTGTACGCCACCGCCCGGGAGTGGGTGCGCCAGCTGCCGGTAGACCACATGTGGGACCTGTTCTGCGGCGTCGGCGGTTTCGGCCTGCACTGCGCCACCCCGCAGATGCGGCTGACCGGCATTGAGATTGCGCCAGAGGCCATCGCCTGCGCGCGGCAGTCCGCCGCCGAGCTTGGCCTCAGCAACCTCCGCTTCCAGGCGCTGGACTCCACCCGTTTTGCTACCGGCGAGGGCGAAGTTCCGCAGCTGGTGCTGGTGAACCCGCCGCGTCGCGGAATTGGCAGCGAGCTGTGCGACTATTTAAGCCGCATGGCTCCGCCCTATATCATCTACTCCAGCTGCAACGCCCGCACGATGGCGAAAGATATCGCTCAGCTGGCGGGCTATCGCGCGGAGCGGGTGCAGCTGTTTGATATGTTCCCCCACACCGCGCACTATGAGGTGCTGACGCTGCTGGTCCGCGAAGTTTAAACAAAATGTGAACTCTTCTGCCGGCCAAAATCGGGTAAGCTTTGCAATAAGAGCATGATATTAGCGGAGCGGCACCGGTGGCGAAGAAAATCCTGTTAGTTGAAGATGACGATGATATTGCTGCCCTGCTGCGCCTGAATTTGCAGGACGAGGGGTATCAGATTGTCCACGTAGCGGACGGCGCAGAGGCCCTGGCGCTGCTGGAAAAAAGCCCCTGGGATGCGGTGATCCTCGACCTGATGCTGCCGAACGTTGACGGGCTGGAGATCTGCCGGCGCATCCGCCAGATGACCCGCTATCTGCCGGTGATCATCATCAGCGCCCGCTCCAGCGAAATCCAGCGCGTGCAGGGGCTGGAGATGGGGGCGGATGATTATTTGGCCAAACCCTTCTCCGTTCTGGAGCTTATTGCCCGCGTCAAAGCGGTGTTCCGCCGCCAGGAGGCGATGGGGCTCAATCTGCTGAACGATGCCGGGCGCATCGCCTGCCACGGCCTCAATATCGACCCGCTGTCGCGCGAGGTCAGGCTGCGCGGCGAACCGGTCGATTTGACCCCGCGCGAGTTCGATTTGCTGTACTACTTCGCCCGCCATCCGGGAGAGGTCTTTTCCCGTCTGGCCCTGCTCGACAGCGTCTGGGGCTACCAGCACGAAGGCTATGAGCATACGGTCAATACCCATATCAACCGCCTGCGCAGCAAAATCGAGCACGAGCCGACGGAGCCTGAAATTATCCTCACCGTGTGGGGAAAGGGCTATAAGTTTGCCGTGGAGCGCAAGGAGGTGGGGCAATGATGCGCCGTCTCAGCCTGAGCCAGCGCCTGGCGCTGGTCTTCACCTCGCTGCTGCTGCTGTGCGCGGCGGCGGTATGCCTCGTGCAGCTCTATACCAGCGCGCAGTACGGTAACGCGATGGTGCAGCGTCTTTCCGCCGGCCTGGCGCAGCAAATTGTCGCCCGCGAGCCGCTGCTGGATGCGCAGGGGCAGATCGATCGTCAGGCGCTGAAGCCGCTGTTCGATCGGCTGATGGTTTTTAACCCCAGCGTTGAGCTCTATCTGGTTTCTCCCGACGGCGAGCTGTTAGCCGATGCCGCGCCGCCGGGCCATACCAAACGCCAGCGTATCGATCTGGCGCCGGTGCAGGCGTTCCTCTCCGGCGCCGCATGGCCGGTGTACGGCGACGATCCCCGCAGCCTCGGACAGCAGAAAGTCTTTAGCGCCGCGCCGTTGCGCCTCGAGGGCCAGCTGCGCGGCTATCTCTACATTGTTCTGCAGGGGGAAACCTTTAACGAGCTGGCGGCCACCGCCTGGCAGAAGACGCTGTGGAGCCTGCTGCTGTGGACGCTGCTGCTGGTGGCGCTGTTTGGCCTGCTGGCGGGCGGGCTGGCGTGGTTCTGGGTAACGCGCCCGGTGCGTCAGCTGACCGCCCAGGTAGAGATCTCCGGCCCGGACAGCATGGTGGCGATCAAAGCCCTGGCGGCGCAGGCGCCCGACCCGCATCCCGGGAATGAGGTGGCGATCCTGCATAATCGCTTTATTGCGCTGTCCCGCCAGATTGCCGACCAGTGGGATCGGCTGGCCGATAGCGACCGCCAGCGGCGCGAGTTTATCGCTAATATCTCCCACGATCTGCGCACGCCGCTGACCTCGCTGCTTGGCTATCTGGAGACGCTGACGCTGAAGGCCGACCGGCTCAACGCCGAGGATCGCCAGCAGTATCTGAATATCGCCCTGCGCCAGGGCAATAAGGTTCGCCATCTGTCGCAGCAGCTGTTTGAGCTGGCCCGGCTCGAACATGGCGGCATCAAACCGCAGCCGGAGAAATTTATCTTCGCCGAGCTGGTTCAGGACGTCGCGCAGAAGTTCGATTTGGCGATTGCCACCCGCGGCATCGGTTTACAGCTGTCGCTGGCCGAGGGATTACCGCCGGTGGTGGCCGATTTATCGATGATGGAGCGGGTGCTGACCAATTTGCTCGATAATGCCATTCGCCACACGCCGGAAGGAGGGGTGATTCGCCTGACCGCGCGCCAGCAGGCGTCGCAGATAGTCGTTGAGGTGGCGGACAGCGGCCCCGGCGTCGCCAGCGAGCTGCGGGCAACCCTCTTTGAACGGCCTTCGGTACTTGAGCCTGGCCAGCGCCGGGAGTCTACGGGGGGATTAGGGCTGATGATTGTGCGCCGCATGCTGCAGCTGCACGGGGGCGATATTCACCTGCAGGAAGCGGCGGCAGGAGCCAGCTTCCGCTTTACCCTGCCGCTGTAAGGTTTTCCCGGCCGCGCCGCGCCTGCCTCAGGCGCTCGGGGCCGGGAAGGGCCCGCGCTTACTCAGGGAACCACTGGCTGCTGATTTTCTGATAGGTGCCGTCCGCTTTAATCGCTTTCAGGGCACCGTTCAGCTTCTCCAGCAGCGCTTTGTTATCCGGACGAACCGCGATCCCAAGGCCGGTGCCGAAGTACTGCGCATCGGTTACTTTCGGCGTGGCGGCGCCGAGCTGCGGGTTGGTTTTCAGCCACTCGTTAACCACCGCGGTGTCGCCAAATACGCCATCAATGCGGCCGTTTTTCAGGTCGATAAACGCATTCTGGTAGCTGTCATAGGCGACGGTTTTCACTTCAGGATGCTTATCCTGCAGGTATTTCTGGTGGGTGGTGCCGTTTTCCATGCCGATACGTTTGCCTTTCAGATCGGCAAAGGAGTGGAAGGCGTCTTTTTTGGCGATAACCAGCGCGGAGTTCGCATAGTACGGTTCGGTGAACGACACCTGCTTGCTGCGCTCAGGGGTAATGTCCATGCCGGAAATCACCGCATCATATTTTTTAAATTTTAGCGCCGGGATCAGGCTGTCGAAGGCGTGGTTGGTAAAAGTACACTCCGCCTGCATCTGTTTGCACAGCGCTTTCGCCAGGTCGAGATCGAAGCCAACGATCTGATTATTGGCATCCATGGATTCAAACGGTGGATAGGTAGCGGAAACGCCAAAGCTGATTTTTTCTGCGCCAACGGCGCCAAAAGCGAAAGTGGAAAGCAGTGCAGCCAGAACTAACTTTTTCATCGTCGAACTCCCGTCGGTCAATCTTATGATGTCGTGCCGTGCTTGCGGCCGGGTTTCACAATGCCATTAAATGAATTTATATTCAATAAAGATGTATAAGTATTTTTTATTTATATAAAAAAGGCGGGTAAGTCATCAACATTACCCGCCTTTCTATTTACTGTTTATGCATTTCCGAACGTTAGCTTCGACGCTCAAACGCCAGCGCCCTGTGCTCCACCAGACGCATGAGCAGCGTCAGCAGGCCGTTGACGATCAGGTACACGATACCGGCCGCGCCGAAGACCATCACGTCGTAGGTTCGTCCGTACAGCAGCTGGCTGTGGCCCATCACCTCCATCAGCGTAATGGTATAGGCCAGGGAGGTGCTCTTGAAGACCAGCACCACCTCGTTGGAGTAGGAGGAGAGGGCGCGCTTAAAGGCGTACGGCAGCAGGATCGCCAGCGTGTCCTTCTTGCTCATCCCCAGCGCGCCGCAGGATTGCCACTGGCCCTCAGGAATGGCGCGGATCGCGCCATAAAAGAGCTGGGTGGTATAGGCGGCGCTGTTGAGCGACAGGGCAATCAGGGCGCACAGCCACGGCTCAGAAATCAGATGCCACAGCACCGGGTACTCCTGCAGCGACGGAAACTGCCCCGGACCGTAGTAAATCAGGAAGATCTGCACCAGCAGCGGTGTACCGGTAAAGAGCGTGATATACCCGCGCACAATCCATACCAGCACCGGCGTTTTCAGCGTCAGGATGATGGTAAAGATCAGCGACAGAATCAGCGCGGCGACGATCGAGGCCGCCGTCAGCGTCAGGCTGGTATGCAGCCCTTTGAGCAGTTCTGGTAAGTAGTCGAGCATCAGCCGGGCCTCCGTTCAAAGCGCGTCGCACGCTGGTCAATACGCTTGAGGATGTACTGACTGAGCAGAGTGATCGCCAGGTAGATTGCCGCCGCGATGATGTACCAGTTAAACGGCTCCTGGGTGCGGGTGGCAATGCTCTTGGTTTGCAGCATCAGATCGTTAACGCTAATTAAGCTGACCAGGGCGGTATCTTTAAGCAGCACCAGCCACTGGTTGCCGAGCCCCGGCAGGGCGTGGCGCCACATTTGCGGCATCACCAGGCGGAAGAAAATCGCGCTTTTCGACAGCCCCAGCGCCTGGCCCGACTCCCACTGTCCCTGCGGCACCGCTTTCAGCGCGCCGCGCAGGGTTTGCGAGGCGTAGGCGGCGTACAGCAGAGAGAGCGCCACCGCGCCGCACAGGAACGGGCTGACGTCGAAGTTCTCAATCTGCATCTGCACCGGGATCTGCGCAAAGCCGAGATTGATGGTAAAGCCGTCAGAGAGCGTGAGCAGCAGCTGCGACGATCCGAAATAGATAAACAGGACCACCAGAATTTCCGGCAGCCCGCGCAGGATCGTCACCACGCCGGTGGTCAGCCACGCCAGCGGGCGCCATTTGACCGACTCCAGCACGGCAAAAAGCATCGCCAGGGCGAGGCCGATAATCAGCGCGCAGACCGCAAGGCCGACGGTCATCCCGGCGGCGCTTGCTAATGGAAAAAATTCGTTCATTGAGGATTACTTCTGAAACCATTTGCTATAGATGGTCTGGTAAGTCCCATCTTTTTTCACTTTTTCCAGCGCAGCGTTAAATTTCTGCTGCAGCTCGGTATTGCCCTGACGAAGCGCAATGCCAAGGCCGGTACCGAAGTAGTCTTTGTCCGTCACCTTATCGCCCACCGCCGCCAGCTTCGGATTGCTCTTCAGCCATTCGGTGACCACGGCGTTGTCGCCAAATACGGCATCGATGCGGCCGTTTTGCAGATCCAGCTTCGCGTTCTGGTAGCTGTCGTACGGAACGGTGGTGATTTCCGGATGCTTGTCGTTAATGAACTTCTGGTGAGTGGTGCCGTTCTGGACGCCGACCTTTTTGCCCTTCAGCTGCTCGATGCTGGTAAATTTGCCCTGCTGGCCCACGAACAGCGCGGAGTTTTCATAGTAAGGCGTGGTAAACAGCACCTGCTTTTCGCGCTCAGGCGTAATGTCCATCCCGGCCATCACCGCGTCGAAGCGGCGGAATTTCAGGCCAGGGATCAGGCTGTCGAAAGCCTGGTTGGTAAAGGTGCAGGTGGCATCGATCTCTTTACACAGCGCGTTAGCCAGATCGACGTCGAAGCCGACGATTTTGTTGTTGGCGTCGGTCGTTTCAAACGGAGGATAGGACGCCTCGGTGGCAAAACGGATGGTCTGGGCTGCGGTAGCAGAAAGGCTCATGCTGGCCAGAAGCGCGGCAATCAGTACTTTTTTCATCGTCATTTCCCCGAAAACATCAATGTGAAAGATAGTTTTTAAACGCGTCGGTCTGCGGATGCGCGAAGCAGTCAGCATTCCCTTGTTCAACGATATGGCCATTTTCCATATACACCACGCGGCTGGCCGTTTTACGCGCCACTTCCACTTCGTGGGTAACGATGACCTGCGTAATGCCGGTGCCCGCCAGCTCGCGGATAATGCTGACGATCTGGGCGGTAATTTCCGGATCGAGCGCCGCCGTTGGCTCATCAAACAGTAGCACCTGCGGCTCCATCATCAGCGCGCGCGCAATGGCGACGCGCTGCTGCTGGCCGCCGGAAAGGTGCAGTGGATAGCGGTCGCTATAGGGTTTCAGGCGCAAACGTTCCAGCAGCTTCTCGGCGCGGGCCAGAGCGCTATCTTTGCTGAGACCCAGCACGCGGCAGGGAGCTTCAATCAGGTTTTGCTGCACGGTCAGGTGCGGCCACAGATTGTACTGCTGGAAAACCATACCGACGTTCTGGCGCAGCTCACGGATGGCTTTGTCAGACGGCGCTTTAGTAAAGTCGAAGTGGTTACCGGCGATATGTAGCGTACCGGAACGCGGCATCTCCAGCAGGTTGAGTACGCGAAGCAGCGAGCTTTTCCCGGCGCCGCTTGGGCCGAGCAGCACCAGCGTTTCCCCCTGCGGGCAATCCAGCGTGATGTCGAACAGCGCCTGGTGCGCGCCGTAGAAGCAGTTAATGCCGTTTAGTTTAATACTCATCTGGGCTGTCTGATACGAATAGCTATTGAGGCCGCAAATACTACCTTTGACAGAATAGTTATGCAATATTTATGCGTTAAAAGTTAAATGTAACCCGCATTTACCTCTAAACTTAGCACAAAATATGGGTTCGTGGGGGAGGGGGGAGCAAATGTCGGCATTACCGCATGAAATACCGACATTTTACCGGGGGTATCGGTTTTGGAGAGCAGGTTCAGCGCCCTTATCCGCGTTTTTCGAGACTCTGTTGCAGTGAACCCGCCGGCGCGTGGGCGTTAATACCGAGGTAGCGAACGTCATCTACCGCCCAGCACTGGCCTTCCTGAATCATCAGCACCTCATCTTTCCAGGTTTTGCTGCCCTGTTTTAACTCAACGCGCAGCGGAATATTGCGCGCATCGCGGTTCGGAATGGTGGAGGCGCTGGCGACATCCGCGCTATCGGCCGGGGTAGCCGAGCTGGAGAACGGGTTGGACTGCAGCACTGCGCTGCGGGACGGATCCTGGCGCGCGTCGTCGAGCAGCTTCGCCAGACCGTCGCTCAGGTAGGGGCGCAGCGCGGTCAGGTCGTGATTACGCTGCTGGATTTGAACATCGTAAAACTTCTGCGCCACTTCATCCGGGCCGCCTTCGATGCAGGCGCCGCTGCGGGGACCGTTATCTTTATAGGCCGGCGTGACGGTGGTACAGGCGCTCAGTGCCAGCGCGCAGGGGAGAAGTAAAGCAACGAGTTTGTAGCGCATGATGATTTCCTTATAAGCTCACTACGTTAAAATAACCATTCAAGCATAGCGTATCGATACGGGAATGTGCTTGACTCTCTGAGCTAACACCTTGAACGCTAAAGAAGGAGTCTTATGATGCAATTTTCAACTACCCCAACCCTCGAAGGGCAGCCTATCGTGAAATACTGCGGCGTCGTCACGGGGGAGGCGATCCTCGGCGCGAACGTGTTTCGCGATTTATTCGCCAGCATTCGCGATATCGTCGGCGGCCGCGCCGGATCTTATGAAAAAGAGCTGCGTAAGGCCCGGGAGATAGCGTTCGAAGAGCTGGGCGAGCAGGCGAAAGCGCTGGGCGCCGACGCGGTAGTGGGGATTGATATCGATTATGAAACGGTGGGCAAAGACGGCAGCATGCTGATGGTCACCGTCAGCGGCACGGCGGTGAAAACGCGGTGACGATGCGCCCGGGACTGAGCGTCGCGCTGGCGCTGCTGGCGCTGCTGCTGGTGGGCTGCTCGGCGGAAAAGGGAATTATCGAGCGCGACGGCTATCAGCTGGATACCCGCCATCCGGCGCAGGCCGCCTACCCGCGGGTGAAGGTGCTGGTCATTCACTATACCGCCGATGATTTTGACGTCTCGCTGGCGACCTTAACCGACAACCAGGTGAGCTCCCACTACCTGATCCCTGAACGGCCGCCGATGCACCGCGGCAAGCCGCGCATCTGGCAGCTGGTGCCGGAAGAGGATTTGGCCTGGCATGCGGGGATTAGCTTCTGGCGCGGCAGTACGCGCATAAACGACACCTCCATCGGCATTGAGCTGGAGAACCGCGGCTGGCAGAAAGCGGCGGGGGTAAAAAGCTTTACGCCGTTTAGCCCGGCGCAGATTGATGCCCTGATCCCCCTGGCGAAGGATATTATCGCCCGCTACCGCATTGCGGCGCAAAACGTGGTGGCTCATGCCGATATTGCGCCACAGCGTAAGGACGATCCCGGGCCGCTATTCCCCTGGCGCCGGCTGGCCGAACGGGGCATTGGCGCCTGGCCGGATAAAGAGCGGGTCGCGTTTTATCTCAACGGTCGCCCGACCTGGCAGCCGGTCGATAGCGCGGAGCTGCTGGATCTACTCGCCCGCTACGGCTATCAGGTGACGCCGGAGATGACGCCGGCGCAGCAGAAACGGGTGATTATGGCCTTTCAGATGCATTTCCGGCCGGCGCGCTGGGACGGCGTCGCCGATGCGGAAACCCAGGCCATCGCCGAAGCGCTGCTGGAGAAATACGGCCAGGGTTAATTCGGCGCTAGCGGTGCAGCTTGCCGTGATCTTTCAGCCAGGCCGCGGTGCGGATAATTCCCTCATCCAGCGTCACCACCGGGCGGTAGCCCAGCTCTTCCTGCGCGCGGGAAATATCAAGGGTAAAATCAAAGTTCAGCTTGGAGACGCCGTAGTGGGTAAAGGCCGGCTCCTTGGCTGACTTATTGCCAAAATGCTCCATGCTGCGGGCGATGATATCCAGCATCGGGTAGGGGACCGAGCGAATACGGCACCTTATTCCCAGCTCATCAATCAGCTTTTGCACGATGCTGCGCAGGGTGCGCGGTTCGCCGTTGGTGATATTCCACGCCCGGGCGGAGGGCAGATGGTCGCACTGCGGCTGGCTGGCAAGCCACATCGCGTGTACCGCATTCTCATAGTAGGTCATATCGACCAGCGCGCTGCCGCCGCGGGGCAGCATTACGCTGCCGTAGTGCTGCATCATCTGCGCAAGGCGGGGGATGAACACTTTGTCGTGGGCGCCGAACAGACCCTGCGGGCGCAGGATGGCAAAGCGGGTATTGGGGTTCGCCTGGGCCAGCAGATTAATCACCTCTTCGCTCGCCGCCTTGCTGCGGGCAAATTCGTTGGCAAAGCGGTGCGGGCGAAAATCTTCCTGCACGTCGCGATGGTGGTGATAATCAAAGTAGAGCGAAGGGGAGGAGATATGAACGAAGTTGCGTACGCCCCAGGCCACGGCCCATTCGCCAAGGCGACGGGTGGCGCGGACGTTGGCTAAATCGAAGGCCTGCTGGGTGCCCCACGGCGAGGTGAAGCTTGAGCAGTGCCAGAGGGTATCGATACCGGCGAGCATCACCTTGGCCTGAGATGAAACCAGTTCGGTTAAATCTGCGGGGACAAATTCGGCGCCCATTTTGCTCAGAAGCTTGCCCATCGCTTCGTTTCGCCCGGTCGCTCTGACGCTGATGCCTTTATTACGCAGATATTCCACCGCGTTGCGGCCTAACCCGCTGGTCGCACCGGTAACCAGTACCTTCATATCAACCTACTGTCCCAGAAAAGAATTTCGTGCGCATTTTTCCGTGATTCTCCTCACGATGCAATGAGAATGATAGCAGAATGACGTATATGCTTCCTATTTGCCTGTGATTTGCTCTGCCTGCCGGGCAATGCGCCGCGCCATGCCGCGAAAGATAAACAGATGGGCGGGGATCATCAGCAGCCAGTAGAACAGCCCGGGCATACCGTGAGGGTGCCACCAGGCCCGAACGTCGAGCTCGCGGTGGTCGCCTTTATCGCTGAGGGTAAAGCTCAGGCGCCCCAGGCCGGGCGCCTTCATGCCAAAGAGTAAGGTGAGCTGTTTTTCCGGTTCGACGATAATCACCTTCCAGCTGTCTACCGCGTCGCCGGTCTGCAGGAGATCGTGCGACGGCCGGCCTTTCGCCAGGCGATGGCCCACCAGCAGGTCCATGGCGCCGCGAATTTTCCACAGCGCGTTGCCGAAGAAGTAGCCCTCTTTGCCGCCAATCTGGTTGACGACCTGCCAGATTGCCGCCGCGCTGGCGGTGGTGCTAACCGTGCAGCCGGCCTGCTTAGGGTAGTAGCCGTACTCCGGCCGCCAGCGGGCGAAGGCCTGCGCGTCGTAGCCCCAGTCGCTGGAGTTTACGAGCTGCTCCTCTTCTTTAAGCGTGCGGCGCACGGCTTCATCGAAGGAGATCAGCTGCTGGGGGATCAGCGCCCGCAGCGCGCGATCGTCGGCGATCAGATCGTGCTTCAGCCCCTGAATCAGCGCCTTCGCGATGGTGGGCGGAACCGAGGTAATCACGTTGAGGAACCACACCGAAATCCAGCGGGTGGGAAAAGGGATCGGGATCAGCAGGCGATGCTTGCCGCTGACCGCCATAAAGCGGGTGAACTGCTGCTGATAGCTTAAAACTTCCGGCCCGGCGGCTTCGAAGACGCGATGTTCGCCGGACGGATGGTTGAGCAGCTGCACCAGATAATAGAGCAGGTTTTCGAGATCGATAGGCGTAGTGCGCGAGCGCACCCAGCGCGGAGGCGTTAAAATCGGCAGGTTGTAGACCATGTCGCGCATCACCTCGAACGCGGCGGAGCCGGCGCCCACGATGATGCCCGCCCGCAGCTCGGTGACCGGCACGCCGGATTCGCGCAGAACGTCGGCGGTGATCTGCCTGGCGCGCAGGTGGTCGGACTGTTCCGCTTCCGGGACCTGCAGAGAGCTGAGGAATATCAGCTGTTTTACCGGCGTCGCTCGCAGGGCGTCGCGCACGTTTTGCGCCACCTCGCGCTCGTGCCGAATAAAGTCGCCGCCTTCGCCCATGCCGTGCACCAGATAGTAAACGGTGTCCGCCTGCGCCAGCAGGGCAGAAAGCCCCTGCGGCCGGGTGAGGTCGACGGCGTGGCAGCTCACCCCCGGGAGATTGCGTTTTTTTAGCCGCTCGATATGGCGCGCCGCCGCCAGCACGCAATAGCCCCGATCGCTCAACGCCTGCACCAGATGCTGGCCGATATAGCCGCTGGCGCCGAGCACCAGAATTCGTTGCGACACGCCTGACTCCTTAGCGGTTCAAAAATTCCTGCCAGTGGCCAACCACTTCCGCCAGCTGCTGACGATTGACGTCGATATGGGCGACCAGACGTACAACCGGCGAGGCGTTGATCAGCACACCGCGCTGCTGCATAAACGCGCCCAGTGCCCGTGACTGCTCTTCGCCAACGCGGATGAACAGCATATTGGTGTCGTGGCGGGTTACGTCAGCGCCGATGGCGCGCAGCTCCCCGGCCAGCCACGCGGCGTTGTCGTGGTCCTCCTGCAGGCGCGCGACGTTATTTTGCAGAGCGTACAGGCCCGCAGCCGCCAGAATTCCGGCCTGGCGCATGCCGCCGCCGACCATTTTACGCCAGCGGGTGGCGCGGTGAATGTAGTCGTGGCTGCCGAGCAGCAGCGAGCCCACCGGCGTTCCCAGCCCTTTAGAGAGGCAGATGGTGAAGGAGTCGCAGTATTGGGCGATATCGCGCAGCTCGCAGCCGTACTCCACCACCGCGTTAAAGATACGCGCGCCGTCAACGTGCAGCGCCAGGCCGCGTTCACGGGTAAACTCCCACGCCTCTTTGAGGTATTCTCGCGGCAGCACCTTGCCGTTATGGGTATTTTCTAGGCTCAGCAGGCGAGTGGGGGCAAAATGAACATCGTCAGGCTTAATCTTTGCCGCGACTTTATCCAGCGGTAGGGTGCCGTCCGCCGCCGCGTCGATGGGCTGCGGCTGAATGCTGCCGAGCACCGCCGCGCCGCCGGCTTCGTACAGATAGTTATGCGCGCCCTGGCCGACAATATACTCTTCGCCGCGCTGGCAGTGGCTGAGCAGGCCCACCAGATTCGCCTGGGTGCCGGACGGCAGGAACAGCGCCGCCTCTTTGCCGGCCAGCTCTGCGGCGTAGCGCTGGAGCGCGTTAACGGTCGGGTCGTCGCCATAAACGTCGTCGCCGACCGGGGCTGACAGCATGGCATCCAGCATGGCGCGCCCCGGACGGGTTACGGTATCACTGCGGAGATCTATCACGGCATTTCCTTGTTAATGTTTCATCCTTCACGCTGTATCCGCGTTAGCCGCATAAACCACCCCGGCGGGGCCTTCGATGCATCATGAATGATGTTGTGTGGGCTTAAAAGGATGTTTTACCTGAGCCAGTTGGTTTTCGCCAGTTCGATAACTTCATCCCCGCGTCCGCTGATGATGGCGCGCAGCATATACAGGCTGAAACCCTTAGCCTGATCCAGCTTGATTTGCGGCGGGATCGCCAGCTCTTCCTTAGCGACCACCACGTCGACCAGCACCGGGCCGTCGGTGCTAAACGCGGTTTGCAGCGCCTCGTCAACCTCAGAGGCTTTTTCGACGCGAATGCCTTTAATGCCGCAGGCTTCGGCAATGCGGGCGAAATTGGTGTCGTGCAGCTCGGTGCCGTCGGTCAGATAGCCCCCGGCCTTCATCTCCATTGCGACAAATCCCAGCACGCTGTTGTTAAAGATCACGATTTTTACCGGCAGCTTCATCTGCGCCAGCGAGAGGAAATCGCCCATCAGCATGCTGAAGCCGCCGTCGCCGCACATCGCCACCACCTGACGCTCCGGCGCCGTTGCCTTCGCGCCAATCGCCTGCGGCATGGCGTTGGCCATTGAGCCGTGGTTAAACGAGCCGATCAGCCGGCGCCTGCCGTTCATCTTCAGATAGCGGGCGGCCCAGACGGTTGGCGTGCCGACGTCGCAGGTGAAAATGGCATCGTCAGCGGCGAAGCGGCTAATCTGCTGCGCCAGATATTGAGGGTGAATGGCCTTATCGCTCGGCTTAGCCAGATCGTCGAGCCCCTTGCGCGCCTCGCGGTAGTGCTCAAGCGCTTTGTCGAGGAAGCGACGATCCGTCTTCTCTTCCAGATGCGGCAGCAGCGCTTTTAGGGTCGATTTGATATCGCCGATCAGCGCCATATCGACTTTGCTGTGCGCGCCGATGCTGCCGGGATTGATATCAATCTGAATGATTTTTGCGCTGCTGGGGTAGAAAGGCCGGTAGGGGAACTGGGTGCCGAGAAGTACCAGAGTGTCGGCGTTCATCATGGTGTGGAAGCCGGACGAGAAGCCGATCAGCCCGGTCATTCCGACGTCATAAGGGTTGTCGTACTCAACGTGCTCCTTGCCGCGCAGGGCGTGGACGATGGGCGCCTTGAGCTTAGCGGCGAACTCTACCAGCTCTTCATGGGCCCCGGCACAGCCGCTGCCGCACATCAGGGCAATGTTGCTGGAG